>NZ_LZLL01000282.1:0-23509 GCF_001669335.1 Mycobacterium sp. 1245852.3
AAGATCACCGTGTACGGCCTGGCCGCGGCCCTCTGGACGGCCGTCATGTTCGCGTTCGTGATCGCGGTCAAGGGGGGTGGTGGCGGCGCGACGACCGGCATGCGCCGGGTGGCGCTCTGGGTGGGTACCCGCGGGTCGGGCTCGTTCGGGCCACCCGGCGGCGCGCCGGGCGGAACGGGCGGCGGGGCGTTCGGCGGGGAATGAGCCGGGCCACCCGGCGGCGGTTGTCCAGGTGGTGCGGCCGGGGCCGCGGTGTGAAAGACCAGCCGCGGACCGCGCTGGGGGTCCTCGATGCTGATGGCCAGACCGTCGCGAATTTCGACGGTCGGCACCCGGGACCCGTTGACGAAGATGCCGCGGCGGCTTAGATCGATGGCCACCCATGCGGTTCCGGTGAATCGCACGATCACATCGACGCGGGGCGCGGGGGGCGGTTGCGGCGGGTTGCCGTGACGCTCCAGTGGGATGTCACAACCCGGGCCGTAGCCGACGATCACGTCGCGGCCGGGCGTGAACACATACCTCGTCGGTCCGGCCCATACGGTCAGCGAGGCCGGAAGGGCCGAAGCCTCGGTCGGCATGGCCGCCACCTTTCCTCACCGGTCAGCTCGATTTCGTCGCGCCCGAGGGTTGCCCCGCCCTCAGGCGCCGGTCGCCGCGCTCGCTTAAGTGTCTACCCCCGACCGAGCGCCATCCAGCGTCGCGTCGTTCACAGCGTGTTACGCCGGCCCGCCAGGGAGGTGGCCAGCGACGCGTTGTCGAGCAGCCTGCGCAACACCTCGACCGCTTGCATCAGCACCTGACGGTCCGCGGAGTCGAGCAGCGCCAATTGCGGTTCGATCGCGGCGGCGCGGTCGGCCCGGACCGCGTTGAGCGTGCGCCTGCCCTCGGCCGTGATCCGGATCCGGACCGCACGCGCATCTCCGGGGTCGACCATCCGGGTGACCAGGCCCGCCTCCTCGAGTCGGCGCACCTGCGTGGTCATCGTCGGTTGCGAGCAATGATCGACCGAGGCCAGGTCACCGATTCGGGCTTCGCCGTGAGCTTCGATGGTGGCCAGCAGCCTGGCCTGCGCTGCGGGCAGCGGCATTTGGATGCGTTGGGTGGCCAGCCGGTTGAGCCGCGCGACCACGGCGAGCAGATCGGCTCCCAGTCCCTGCGCTCCCTCGAGCTTTGCGGTATCGACGACATTGTCCATGTCTCCATGGTTGCATAGCTTTGCTAAGCGAGGCCAAAACGACGACGCGTGGCGCGCCAAACCCGTCTTCAGGGGACACTCCTGCGCCAGGCTGGCAGAATCGCCCAAGTGACCTTGCTGCGTTTTCGGCGATCTGGGGAAGGGTCCCTGCGGCCGAACGAGTTGGCACAGGCCGCGGTCATGGGGGCCCTCTGCGCGGCGATCGAGATCCTCGCCTCGGTCATCCCCTTCGCTCAGGGTCTGGGCGTGTTGGGCACGGTGCCCATGGGATTGCTGGCCTACCGCTATCGCCCCCGCGCGCTGGTCGCCGCGACGGTCGCCGGCGGGGTGATCGCCTTTCTGATCGCCGGGCTGGGCAGCCTGTTCATGCTCATCGACTGCGCCTGGGTCGGCGGATTGTGCGGAATCGTCAAGCGCAAAGGACGGGGCTTGCCGACGGTCGCGGTGTTGTCGTTGATCGCCGGAGTGATGTGGGGCGCCGGGTGGGTCGCGGTGCTGGCGGTGCTGACCCGGTTGCGGCGCTTGTTCTTCGATGTCATCACCGCCAACGCCAATGGGGTCGCGGCGTTCCTGAATTGGGTGCACCTGCATGGCGTCGGCGTCGGGCTGAAGCGATACGTCGCCGACGGCATCCAGCACTGGCCGTTGCTGATCTTCCCGTACATGGTCCTGTTGGTCGTCATCGTCTCGTTCATCAGCTGGTCGGCGCTGTCTCGCCTGTTGGAGCGGATGCGCAAGATCCCCGACGTCCACAAGCTGGACACCTCCGACGATGCGCGCACCCGGACCACGCCGGTTGGGCCGGTGCCGGTGCGGCTGGACAAGGTGCGGTTCCGCTACCCCGGCGCCGAGCGAGACGCGCTGCGTGAGGTCAGTCTCGATGTGCGGGCAGGTGAACACATCGCCGTGACCGGCGCCAACGGTTCGGGGAAGACCACCTTGATGCTGATCCTGGCCGGTCGGCCACCGACGGCTGGCAGCGTCGACCGCCCCGGAACCGTGGGCCTCGGCGAGATGGGCGGCACCGCGATTGTCTTGCAGCACCCCAAAAGTCAGGTGCTGGGCACCCGGGTGGCCGACGACGTGGTGTGGGGTTTGCCGCCGGATGCCGAGATCGACGTCGACCGATTGCTGCAGGAGGTCGGCCTCGAGGGGCTTGCCGAACGCGACACCGGGAGTCTGTCCGGCGGGGAACTGCAGCGCCTCGCGCTCGCGGCCGCGCTGGCGCGCGATCCGGCGCTGCTGATCGCCGACGAGGTCACCACCATGGTCGACCAGCAGGGTCGAGATGCCTTGCTGGGTGTGCTATCCGGTCTCGCCGCACGGCACCAGACGGCGTTGGTGCACATCACCCATTACGACAACGAGGCCGCTTCCGCCGATCGCATCATCAAACTCAGCGACTCGCCGGACAACACCGTGACTGCCGAGACCCCGGCCGCGCCGGCCCCGGTCGTTGCGGTCAATCACAGTTCCAGCACACCGGTGCTGGAACTCATCGATGTCGGCCATGAATACGCCAGTGGCACACCATGGTCCAAGGTCGCCCTACGCGATATCAGCTTCGTGGTGGAGCAGGGCGACGGTGTGCTGATCCACGGCGGCAACGGCTCGGGTAAATCGACCCTCGCGTGGATCATGGCCGGCCTGACGAACCCGACCAGCGGCGCCTGCCTGATCGATGGCGAGCCCACTCACGAGCACGTGGGTGAGGTGGCGCTGTCGTTCCAGTCCGCGCGCCTGCAGTTGATGCGCGATCACGTCGACGCCGAAGTCGCATCAGCAGCGGGCTTTTCGCACCTCGACAAGGACCGTATCGCCGAGGCGTTGATCTCGGTGGGGCTCGATCCGGCGATGGGCAAGCGACGCATCGACCAACTCAGCGGCGGCCAGATGCGCCGCGTGGTGCTGGCCGGACTGCTGGCCCGCTCGCCGCGGGCGCTGGTCCTGGACGAGCCGCTGGCAGGATTGGACGTCGGCAGCCAGCGCGGCCTGCTGCGGCTGCTGGAAAGCCTGCGCAGGGAACGAGGTCTGATGGTGGTGGTGATATCCCACGACATCGTCGGGCTGGAGGACCTCTGCCCGCGAGCCCTGTTCCTGCGCGACGGCTCGCTGGAAACGGCGTCGACCGCGGCGGGAGGGATGCCATGACCGCGCCGGCGGATACTAAGGCGGCGCCGGAGCGCACCCGCCGCACCCACCGTCCGGTGGTGCTGCTGGTGCCGGTACCCGGGACCTCGAAGATCCACGAACTGTGGGCCGGCACCAAGCTGCTTGTGGTGCTGGCGGTTTCGATACTGCTGACCTTCTACCCCGGCTGGGCCACCGTCGGGCTGATGCTGGTCTTGCTGATCACTGCGGCCCGGCTTGCCCACATTCCCCGCGGCGCGGTGCCCTCGCCGCGGCGCTGGATATGGATTGTCCTGGCGGTGGGTGGCATCACCGCCGCGCTCGGCGCCGGTAGCCCGGTGATCGAGATAGCCGGAGTGCACATCGGGCTGGGCGGAACGCTGCATTTCGTGCGGGTCACCGCGCTGTCGATCGTGTTGATCGGGCTGGGCGCCATGCTGTCGTGGACCACCAACGTCGCCGAAATGGGGCCGGCGCTGGCAATTTTGGGCAGGCCGTTGCGGTGGCTGCGGATCCCGAGTGACGAATGGGCCGTCGCCCTGGCGCTTGCGCTGCGCGCCTTCCCCATGTTGATCGAAGAATTCCAGGTGCTCTACGCCGCCCGGCGGTTGCGCCCCACGCAGGAACCGCGCAGCCGGCGCGCACGCCGGCGCCAGCAGGCCCGCGACATGATCGACCTACTCACCGCGGCCATCGTCGTGACGCTGCGGCGGGCCGACGAGATGGGCGACGCGATCACCGCCCGCGGCGGCATCGGCCAGCTGGCGGCCGCGCCGGCGCGACCGAGGCTGGCGGACTGGGTGGCGCTCGGCATCACCGCCGCCGCGGGCGCCACCGGAGTGGTCATCGACTCGATACTGCAATTCCACTGAGCAGATGAGCGGTATCCAACCGACGGGCTGCTTCATAATCAGCTGATCCGGCCACAGGAGGGGCACTTGCCAGCCACGACGATCAGCCTCAAGCAGCAGATGCTCCGGCGCCGCCCCGTGACGGGTGCACACGTCGCACCAGGGGCCGCGGACCACCTCAAGCGCGGCATCGGCACCTTCCAGCTGACCATGTTCGGGGTCGGCTCGACGGTCGGCACCGGGATCTTCTTCGTCATGTCGCAGGCAGTCCCAGAGGCCGGCCCGGGGGTGATCGTCTCCTTCCTGCTCGCCGGCCTCGCCGCCGGCCTCGCCGCGGTCTGCTACGCCGAATTGGCTTCGGCGGTGCCTGTTTCGGGATCGTCGTATTCCTACGCCTACACCACGCTGGGGGAGGTCGTGGCCGTGGCCGTGGCGGCCTGCCTGCTGCTGGAATACGGCGTGGCGACCGCCGCGGTCGCGGTCAACTGGAGCGGTTACCTGAACAAGCTGCTGAGCAACGTCCTGGGATTCCAACTGCCGCAAGCCGTTTCGGCCGCGCCGTGGGATGCGCAACCCGGCTATCTGAACGTACCGGCGGTCGTGCTGATCGTCTTGTGCGCGTTGTTACTCGTCCGCGGCGCCAGCGAGTCGGCCAAGGTCAACGCGATCATGGTGATGATCAAACTCGGCGTGCTCGTCGTCTTCGGTGTTGTCGCGTTCACGGCGTTCGACGCGAGCCATCTGCGTGACTTCGCGCCCTTCGGTGTTTCCGGCATCGGCTCGGCGGCCGGCACCATCTTCTTCTCCTATATCGGCCTGGACGCGGTGTCCACCGCCGGCGACGAGGTGAAGAACCCGCAGCAGACCATGCCGCGCGCACTCATCGGCGCATTGCTGACCGTCACCGGCGTCTACGTTTTCGTGGCGCTGGCCGCACTGGGCACCCAGCCCTGGCAGAACTTCGCCGGGCAGCAGGAAGCCGGGCTCGCGACGATTCTTGACAACGTCACCCACGGCGGCTGGGCCAGCACGATTCTGGCTGCCGGAGCGGTCATTTCGATCTTCAGCGTCACACTGGTCACCATGTACGGGCTGACCCGCATCCTGTTCGCCATGGGCCGTGACGGCTTGTTGCCCGCGCGGTTCGCGACGGTGAACGCGCGCACCATGACCCCGGTGAACAACACGGTGATCGTCGCCATCGTGGCCTCCGCCCTGGCCGCGTTCATTCCGCTGCAGAAGCTGGCCGACATGGTGTCGATCGGCACGCTCACCGCGTTCGTCGTGGTGTCCGTCGGAGTGATCGTCTTGCGGGTACGCGAGCCCGACCTGCCAAGGGGGTTCAGGGTCCCGGGTTATCCCGTCACACCGGTCCTTTCGGTGGCGGCCTGCGGGTACATCCTGGCCAGCTTGCACTGGTACACCTGGATCGCATTCAGCGGCTGGGTGTTACTGGCGCTGGTCTTCTACTTCGTCTGGGGCCGCCACCACAGCGCGCTCAACGAGCCCGCGTCGTCGGAAGCGATCTAGGCTTCACTGGCGCGCGGCGGCGGTGTTGGCCGCCGCCTGAGCCCGCTGCAGCGTCGTCGCCACATCGCCGCGGCCCAAGAACATTTCGGCGAAGTACGGCTGCAGCGCGTCGTTGCCGGCGGCAAAGCCCGCACCGCCGGGGGCCGCGATGCGCGGACCGTTCAGCACGGCGAAGAACGGCGTGACGTCCACACCCCTGGCGGCCCAGTACCGGAAGTAGACCGGTTGCGCCGAGGACACCGCGGGGATGGCCGCACCGTAGCGGCCCAGAAATTCGTTGCCCTGCCTGCTGCCCATCCAGGCCAGCACCTGGCGCACCGCGTCGGGATGCTTCGTTGCCGCATTGCCCGCCGCGGCAATGCCGTTGGTGACGCTGACCCGGCCCACCGGGCCGGCGGGCATCATCGCCACCCCCCAGTGGAACCGTGCATCGCGGGCCACCGGCGCCAGGTTGTAGGTGCCGGACTGGAACAGCGCCATCCTGCCGGCCAGGAACTGGTTGCGGGAGAAGTCGCCGTTGTCGTTGGTGTCGGCGGCGGGCGGCGCGACGTGGTCGCGGTTGATCAGGTCGACCAGATAACGGAAGGCCGCCACGGCGGCGGGGTTGGCAAACGCGAACGTGTCGCCGCGTTGGAAGACGCCGCCGGCCGAGCCGATGTAGTTCAGGTAGATGCCCTGCGGGTCGTTGGCCGCGTTGTATGCCCATTGCCGCACCCGTCCCGCATCGAATCGTGGTGTGTCGCCGCGGTTTCCGTCGGCGTCGACGGTGAGCCTGCCCAGCAGGGGGCGCAAAGTGTCGTTCCCGTCGGGACCCCACCGCAGGGCGTTCAGGGCGGCGGGATCGACGCCGGCCGCGGCGAGCAGGTCGGCGTTGTAATACAACGCGATTCCCGCATCGGTCAGCTGCGGCACTCCCCACAACGTGCCGTTGCGGGTGAACTGCTCGACGACCGGACGCTCCCAATCCGAGGCGGCCTGCGGCCCGAGCGCTTCGCCGATGTTCAGCAGGCGGCCGCTGTCGGCGTACGCCGCCAGGTAGGCGTTGGACAGCCAGAAAATGTCGTCGGCGCTGCCGCCGGCCACGTCGGTGCGCAGGGTGTTGAAGTAGGTGGAATAGGCCACCAGGTTGAGGTGCACGTCGATGTCGGGGTGGGTGCGGGTGAAGGCCTGGAACGATTCTCGGTAGGCCGCGCCGATCTGGTCGCCCCAGATCCGCACCGTGACGACCGTCTTGCCGCCGTGGGGTTGGCCGGCGTAATCCAGCAACGCCGCCGCCGCGGCCAGCAGCACCGCGACGAGCGCGACCGCGGCCGCGGCCAGGGTGGAAAAGCGGGGCCGGGTCACTTCAGTCCCGAGACGACGATCGAGGCGACGATGTGGCGCTGGAACACGACGAACAGGGCGATGAGCGGGGCGATCGCGAGCGTGGTCGCCGCCATCACCAGCGTCCACTGGGAGTTGAACCGCGATTGCAGATCGGCCGTCGCGACGGTGAGCACCCGCCACTTGTGCCCGCTGGTGATCACCAACGGCCACATGAAGTTATTCCACTGCGAGACCACCGTGATCAACGCCAGCGCCGCCAGGACCGGGCGACTCGACGGGATCACCACATGCACGATCACGTCCAACGTGTTGGCCCCGTCCAGCCGGGCCGCGTTGATCAAGTCGTTCGGGATGATCCGAAAGTGCTCGCGCAGCAAGAAGATCGCGTACGGCGAGCCGAACATGAAAGGCAACACCAACGCCCAGAACGTGTTGCGCAGGCCGAGCTGGGCCAGCATGAGATACATCGGCACCACCGTGACCGTCGCGGGCACCATCAACGTCGCGATGTACACCCAGAACAGCGCGTCACGCCCGGGGAACTGCAACCGTGCGAAGGCGTATGCCGCGAGCACGGAGAAGGTCAACTGGCCCACCAGGATTACCGCCGTCATCAACGCCGTCACCGCGGCCGCCCGGCCGAACCCGGCCCCGGCCAGGTCGGCGAAATTGGCCAGCGTGGGTGGTCGCGGCAGCTGCAACGGCGTGCCCGTGACGAATTGATGCGCGGAGGTGAACGACGTCATCAGTCCAAGGGCGAACGGCGCCAGCGTGATCAACGCACCCAGCGAAAGCCCGGCGTAGATCACCACATTCGTGGGTCGACTAGGTGAGGTCATAGCTGATCCGTCGCCGAAAATACAGATGCTGGACCAGGGTGACGCCGATCAGGATCACGAACAGCACCACGGCCATCACCGACGCCCGGCCGATGGCCGCCGAGCCGAACGCCTCGGCGTAGATGCGATGGGCCACCAGGTCGGTGCTGCCGGCCGGTCCGCCGCCGGTCAGTGCGTACACCATGTCGAAAACCTGTGCGGCACTGACAATCCCAGTCACCAGCACAAAGAAGGTCGTGGGGCGCAGCATGGGCATGGTGATGCGCCAGAACCGCTGCCACGCCGTGGCGCCGTCGGTGCGGGCGGCGGCGTGGATCTCGTCGGGAATGGCCAGCAGTCCTGCCAGGAGCGACAACGAGACATAGCCGACGTTGGTCCACACCACCACGGCCGACACCAGCGGCAGCGCGAAGCTGGGATCCGACAACCATTCGATGCTGTGTCCCAGCACCGTGCTCACGGCGCCGTCGGTGGGGGCCAAAATCCACCGCCACAGCACCGCGATGGCCAGCGGAGCGCAAATCCACGGCAGCACATACAGGGTGCGAAACAGCCCGGTGCCGGGGAGCTGGCGGGCCAGCATGGTGGCGGCCAGCAGTCCCAGCGCGGTCTGCGCCGGCACCACGATGGCCACGAAGACGATCGTGACGATCAGGGAGTTGCCGAAGCCCGCGTCGGTCAGCACCGACCGCCAATTGGACAGGCCGACGAAGTGCAGCGGGCCCAGCAGATCCCATCGGCACAGGCTCAGCCAGAGCACCACCAGGATGGGCAGCAGCAGAAAGGCGAGCACGCCGAACAGACTGGGCGCCAGCAACGCGTAGCCCAGGGCGGTGGATCGAGGGACAATCCCGCGTACCGCGCCGGCCATGGGCTAATTAAAGCGGGCGCCGCCGCGGTTTGGGGTGAGCGGCCGTTACGGTGGAGCCGTGACACCGAACCGGGGGATCGATGCCGACTTCCTGGACCTGCCGCGCCACGATCTGGCCGAAGCCGCGCTCTCGGCGGCCAAAGCGGCCGGGGCCACGCACGCCGACCTGCGGGTTCACCGCATCATCACCGAGATCATCCAGCTGCGCGACGGCGAGCTGGAGACCGCGGTGATCAACCGTGAGGTCGGCCTGGCGGTGCGGGTGATCGTCGACGGCACCTGGGGATTCGCCTCGCACGCGGAGCTGGTGCCGGCGGTGGCCGCCGAGA
This sequence comes from Mycobacterium sp. 1245852.3, assembly GCF_001669335.1. Lineage (NCBI taxonomy): Bacteria > Bacillati > Actinomycetota > Actinomycetes > Mycobacteriales > Mycobacteriaceae > Mycobacterium > Mycobacterium sp. 1245852.3. The sequence goes on from NZ_LZLL01000282.1 coordinate 9,075, forward strand.
CCGCCCGGCGCGCGGTGCATGTGGCCACCACGCTGGCGACGCTGAGCAGCGAGCGCGTCGAGCTGGCGCCCGAACCGGTCTACGCGGACGCGGCCTGGGTGTCGAACTACCGGATCGACCCGTTCGACATCTCGACCACCGACAAGATCGCCGTGCTGGAGGACTACTCCGGGCGGCTGCTGAGCGCCGACGGCATCAATCACGTGTCGGCGCTGCTGACGGCCGTCAAGGAGCAGACCTTCTACGCCGACACCTTCGGCTCCTCGATCACCCAGCAGCGGGTGCGGGTGCTGCCCTCACTGGAGGCGGTGACCGTCGACCCCGCAGCCGGCAGCTTCGATTCCATGCGCACGCTGGCCCCGCCGATGGGGCGGGGCTGGGAGGTCCTCGCGGGCGACGAGGTGTGGAATTGGACCGACGAGCTGGCGCAGCTGCCGTCGTTGCTGGCCGAAAAGATCAAGGCGCCCAGCGTTGTTCCCGGGCCCAAGGACCTGGTGATCGATCCGAGCAACCTGTGGCTGACGATTCACGAATCCATCGGGCACGCCACCGAATACGACCGCGCTATCGGCTACGAAGCCGCCTACGCCGGGACGTCGTTCGCCACGCCGGACAAGCTGGGCACCATGCGGTACGGCTCGCCGGTGATGAATGTGACAGCCGACCGCACCCTCGAATTCGGCTTGGCCACCATCGGTTACGACGACGAGGGGGTGGCCGCGCAGAGCTGGGACCTGGTGCGCAACGGGATCTTCACCGGCTATCAGCTCGATCGGGTCTTCGCGCGGCGACTGGGGCAGCCGCGGTCCAACGGGTGTTCGTATGCCGATTCGCCGCATCACGTACCGATCCAGCGCATGGCCAACGTGTCCTTGCAGCCGGCACCAGAGGACATCAGCACCGACGACCTGATCGGCCGGGTCGAGGACGGCATCTACATCGTCGGCGACAAATCGTGGTCAATCGACATGCAGCGGTACAACTTTCAGTTCACCGGCCAGCGGTTCTTCCGGATTCGTGACGGCCGCCTCGACGGCCAGCTGCGCGACGTCGCCTACCAGGCCACCACGACCGACTTCTGGAATTCGATGGAAGCCGTGGGGGGCCCGTCGACGTGGCGCCTGGGCGGGGCGTTCAACTGCGGCAAGGCTCAGCCCGGGCAGATCGCGGCGGTCAGCCACGGCTCCCCATCGGCGTTGTTCCGCGGCGTCAACGTGCTCAACACCCGCACCGAGGGCGGCCGATGATCACCCCGCAGCATGTCGTCAACATCGTGCTGGACGAGGCGGCCAAGCTCGGCCGCGCCGACGAGACCATGGTGCTGGTCACCGACAAGGTCGAGGCGACCCTGCGCTGGGCGGGCAATTCGATGACCACCAACGGAGTTTCGGTGAGCCGCAGCGTGACCGTGATTTCCGTGGTGCGTCGCGGGTCGATCGCGCGCATCGGCACGGTGGTGTCCGCCGAGGCCGATCCGCGGGTGCTGCCCGGGCTGGTGGCGGCGTCGCAGGAGGCGGCCGGCGCGGCCCCGGAGGCCGGCGATGCGGCGCCGCTGCTCGCCGACAGCGGGGTGCCCGTCGATTGGGACGCGCCGGTGCCTGGCACCGGCCCCCTGATTTTCTCCGACGTCGCCGACTCGCTGAGCCGTGGCTTCCGCGGCGAGGATCGGCTGTACGGCTTTGCCCACCACAGTGTTTCGACGACGTTCCTGGCATCATCGACCGGCTTGCGGCGGCGGTTCACCCAACCCACCGGTGCGGTGGAGATCAACGCCAAACGCGGCGACGCCAGCGCCTGGGCGGGCGTCGGCACACCCGACTTCGTCGATGTGCCAACCGATTCGCTGCTCGAACTGCTGTCGACGCGGCTGGGCTGGGCGCAGCGCAGCGTCGAACTACCGGCCGGGCGCTACGAGACGATCATGCCGCCGTCCACTGTGGCCGACATGATGATCTACATGGCGTGGTCGATGGCCGGTCGCGGCGCCCAGGAGGGCCGGACCGCGTTTTCGGCGCCCGGCGGCGGAACCCGGGTGGGGGAGCGGCTCACCGACCTGCCGCTGACGCTGTTCTCCGATCCGATGGCGCCCGGCCTGGCCTGCACGCCGTTCGTCGCGGTGAGCAGTTCCTCGGAGACGGTGTCGGCGTTTGACAACGGCATGGCGATCACCCAGGTGGACTGGATCCGCGAGGGGGTGATCAACGCGTTGGCCTATCCGCGGGCCACGGCCGCCAAATACGACGTCGACGTCGCGGTGGCCGCCGACAACCTGGTGATGACCGGCGGGACCGCCAGTCAGGACGACATGATCGCGGCCACCGAGCGGGGCCTGCTGCTGACGACGCTGTGGTACATCCGTGTCGTCGACCCCACCACCTTGTTGTTCACCGGCCTGACCCGTGACGGCGTCTATCTCATCGAGGACGGCCAGGTGACCGCTGCGGTCAACAACTTCCGGTTCAACGAGAGTCCGTTGGACCTCCTGCGACGGGCCACCGAGGCCGGCGTCAGCGAAAAGACGCTGCCGCGCGAATGGGGTGACTGGGCCACCCGCGCCGCCATGCCGTCGCTGCGGATACCGGACTTCCACATGTCCTCGGTGAGCCAGGCCCGGTAATCCATTGCCGCCGGGCGGCACGCGTTCTAGCGTGTGACGAATGGCGGCCCCGGTTTCGGTTCGAGAAGACCAGCTCACCCGGCTGGTGGCGTTGTTTCCCGGGTCCCCGGCTCCTGGTCGCCTCGCGGCGTTAGTCCGCCGGGTGTGTGCGCAGACAATGTCGCTGCCACCGTTGCCCGCCAGCGTCGAAGTGGGCGAGCCGGAATCGGAGGCGGAGGCCGCCGTCGCCGAATTCGCCGAACAGTTCAGCGCCGACGTCTCGTCGATCACCGCCGAGCAGCGATCACGGTTGTGGAAGCAACTCGGGGAGGCCACCTTTGGTGTCGTCGTGCAGATGTACATCGCCGACTTCATCCCCAGGGTGCGGGCGGGACTGGAGGCGCTCGGGGTCGGTGCGCCATATCTGGGCTGGGTGGACGGCCCGATCAGCTGGGATCACACGACCGATCCGGCGGATCTCGTGTTCAATGACTTTTTAATCGCGGTGGCGCGAATGCGTGCGCTCGACCCGGTCACCTCCGAATTGGTCCGGTTGCGCGGGGCGGCCCAGCACAATTGCCGGTTATGCAATTCGCTTCGCGAGGGCGGCGCGCTCGATGCCGGCGGTTCGGAGACCTTGTATGAGGAGATCGAGCACTACGAATCGTCGAGTTTGCTCGACGACCGCGCTAAAGCAGCGCTGCGGTACGCCGATAGGTTAATTTGGACCCCTGCGCACCTCGTCGCCGACGATGTCGTCGAGGTGCGCTCACGGTTCTCCGAGGTGGAGGCCGTCGAGCTCACCTTTGACATCATGCGCAATGCCAGCAACAAGGTGGCCGTGTCATTGGGCGCAGACGCTCCCCGTGTCGAAAACGGGCCCGAGCGGTACTTGCTCGACGCGGACGGCCAGACGGTATTTAGCTGATATCTGTCGGCGCCAGCCGAGCCGCTAGGGCCTTAGCTGTCGGCCCGGCGACGTCGTCCGCTGGCGTGTGAGGGACGACGTGGTCGAGCGGTCGGTGGTCCGCCTGCCCGGCGCCAAGAGCACGAAATGTTAACCATTCGTACACGGACGCGCAAGCGTACGTTTCCGCTGTGTGCGGGGCTCATTCGCTAACTTAAGCGCGGTCACTGAGACTTATGTGAACAAATATGTGACGGTGACGAGATGGCAGCGTGGCCCGAGCCGGATGGCCATGGATCGTGCGTCAGTGGCCCGCGGTCCGGGTGGCTTTCCGTGTCAGTTGTTTTGCAGGATTTCTAGCTTGGTCGCGTCGGAACGACTGCGTTCCCGCGCAGAGGGAGGTTCGGAAATGACAACCACCGGTACGCGCTCGCGCGTTCGAGTGTCATCGGTCTGGGCTGCCGGCGTAGCGCTGGGCGCTTCGATGCTCGGTAGCGCCGTCCTGTCAGCTCCGCAAGCGTCGGCTACCTGCAATCTGACTCCGGCCGACGACCAGTACATCAACCTGCTCGCGCAGAACAAGATGGTGCACAACGCCGATTACAGCGATTGCCACGAGGCCGCCGAGGGCCGTTGGTTCGCCGACCAGGTTCGGTCCAACCCCAATCCGTTCGGTGAGGGCCAAGAGTTGGTCAACATGATCACCAGTACCACGCCGTTGACTCAGGCCCAGGCCGAGTGGGAGGTCGAGTCGGCCATCTACGTCTACGCGCCGGACCTGATCCCGAAGATTAAAGACCAAGCCGCGAAGGCGAACTGGCCGACTGCTTAGCGAGAGCTATTGCTGCGCAATCCTTCTGAGTTTTCAACCCCAAGCGGTCGTGAGGGCTTAGCCCTCCGGCCGCTTTCGGTTTAGTCGGCTAACTCGACGGCGCCGTTGACGGTAAGCCCCGGCAGCACCTGCAAGAGGCTGCTCGCCTTGGGTTCGCCGCGTTACTTGTTTGGACCTGAATAGTTTCTCGCACAGTAATTTTAGCTAGGCGCTGTTCACGAGCTGTTTGCAGAGATCGTCGTTTGTCGCGCTGTTTACCGGTGGTACCCAATCGTTGCCGCGAAAGAAAAGCTAGCAAATTCCGTGATAAGGGGGTTCGACAGAAGTGGCAACGACACGATCGCGCGTGCAGGTGCTGGCGGCGGGGGCTGCCGGCATTGCGCTGGGAGCCGCGATGTTCGGTGGTGCTGTGGTGTCAGCGCCGCGGGCTGCGGCGGCCTGCAATTTGACTCCCGCCGACGACCAGTACGTCAAACTGCTGGCGCAGAACAAGATGGTGCACAACGCCGACTACAGCGATTGCCATGAGGCCGCCGAGGGCCGTTGGTTCGCCGATCAGGTTCGCGCCAACCCCAATCCGTACGGCGAGGGCCAGGAACTGATCAACATGATCACCCGGACGACGCCGATGAGTCAGGCCCAGGCCGAGTGGGAGGTGGAGTCGGCGATCTTCGTCTACGCGCCTGAGCTGATTCCCAAAATCAAGGCTCAAGCCGGGCAGCAAGGGCCTGGGCCCGCTTGATCGCGGGAACATAAAGGTGCCGTGCCGGTGGGCGTTCCCGCAACGGGGCGCCCACCGAGCGCGTCGGCTCAGCGCCGGCTGCCCGACGAACGCCGGCTTCGGTCTTCAGCTACGGTTTCCTACGGAACTATCCCGTCGGGGCGGTAGCTCAGTTGGTTAGAGCCGCGGACTCATAATCCGTTGGTCGCGGGTTCGAGCCCCGCCCGCCCCACCGAAAAGTGCCTGCTAGAGGGTGTTTTTTCAAGTAGCAAGCACTTCCCGAGGTCAGCTCTACCGGCGTTTTACCGGCGGGCGTGCGAGCGTGCCTGGCGCTAGCTAACGCGAATTGACGGTCCGTACCTAGCGGACCATCAGCACCGCTCCTCTTGGCGCCAAGGAGTGCAAACATTTGGCCAGTAGCACCGGCGGCAGCTAGCAAAAATCTTTGGGCACCTACGAGTGAGCAGGTTTGTTTGTTGCGCGATGTTGCTGGTGTGACAGGTGGTGTTTATACACTAGAAAGTTCCGACTGACGTTGTTGGTCAACGGCGTGTCATAGCCGATTTAGTCGGTCGTACTTGTGACAATCGAACACATGAGTAGATCGCAATCGGCGATCACCGCACGAAGGAAAGATCGGCATGTCAGGGACTCCCGACGACGAAGAGCAGCCTCGCTTTGCAGAGGTGGTATATACGCAAGAGGAGCTGACTGCCCTCTTTGAAGAAAGAGCACGTAACTGGCGCTACGCCGGATTCGTTTCGGTGCTTGTGCAGCGGCGCGCGGCCCTTCAGCCCCGGCTCCGAGATCATCTGCTTGCCTTTGGGCGGCCAACCGGAGAGCGGGCACGCAACGGAAGGGAGGTCGCCCAATTCGCCATTGATTTACTCAATGACATGAGCCAGCTCATTCGGCAGTTGAATGACTTCATGCTGAGCCCTGCGTTTGTCGCTGTTGTCTGTTCCCCGCACGATGAAGCGACCGCAGAAACTCAGCCCGTATTTCAGGCCGCGATGCGATTGATGGATCTGTACGAGCGTTTCCTCTCGATCGCGGAGCGTGCGCGCGGTCTCGCAGCCCCTTCGGACTACAGCAATCTGCTCACCAATTGTGCGCGCTTACCTGATACCAGTCTGGACGCTTTCCACAACTTCATTGACCGCTTCATTCAGCGCGTTGCCGAGATGCCCGCGATTCTGATTGCGGCGGGCTTCGGGGAAGTTAAGGGTGATCCGATCGTGTTAGAGATCGGGTCCGACGACGAGCTGCTAGAAACGATCGTCGAGCAGATCCAAGCGATCGCCAACGACGCCGCGTAACCGCCGGGGGATTATGAACGTCTGGGTTTGGAATCCAGGGACGAGCGCATGGGGTTGGAATCCCGCGACCCTTGAGGCATGGGCGACTGCCGCTGCGGCGGTTTTCGCTTCTATTGCGGCTGTCATAGCGCTGATCACATGGCATCAGTCGAGAAGGGAGATCGGCTCTCGGATGAGGCCATGGGTAGGCTTGTACGACTTTGAGTTTCGCAGAAGCGAAGACGGCAAGCCACGGCTTTTCGTACTACTCCGCAACGTCGGATCGTTGCCTGCACAGAAAGCGCACCTATCAGTCGTTGTGGAACCTTGCAAATTGAAGGACGGGGAGCAGCCCAACCCGGCACGGAGCGAGAAGCGTGAAGAAAAGACTCTGGTCCCAACAGAAGATGGAAATTTCGGAGTCGACTTGTCCCCTTATCCACAGGTGGAGAGCTGGATTTCCGATCAACGCGACCTTGCTGTACACGGGACATTTACCTACTGCCTCGACAAAAGGGCGTTCGAGTTGCAGTTTCGGGCGGAACTTTGGTTTAGCAGACCGAAGACCGAAGATCGTGTGCCGACAAACTGGCGAAACGTCTCTGCGACCTAGTAAGGCCGCGCCACTCTCGAAGGCTCACCCGATTCGCTCCCCGAGGTAGCCGCGCGGCGGGTCACCTCGCATGGATGTGTATGGCGGGTATATCCCGCAAGCAGATGGCGGGGCGAACAACTTGCCCGAGCCACCCGCCCCGGCGAAGTCCGCCGATCGCGCGAGCAGTGTGGTACCGCTATTCGGTTGAGGGGCGATCTTCGAACAGCATCCTAGGTCTCGGACGGTAGGGTTAGATCTGACGGCAAGTCGCAGACGGTTTACTTTCCTAAAATGAAGAAACTGCGTCGGCAGCGCTCGAGGCGCATATTCGACCCCCGACATTAGCGCTAGGAATGCCCAGAAGGAGTAGCCGGCGAGATGGAAGTGGTCGTCGGCGTATTGGGCCTGTCGCCTGGCATTTCCTTTGGTAACTTAGTAAGAGCGTAAAACAGGCCTGCACTAACCAGCAAGACAAGGATACTGCCAAGTAATTGAACATAGTCGGCGCCATATATAGAATCAAACGGCGACAGCCAGCGCCGAACGAAGCTATATATTACGAATACTGCAAGAAGCGCCGCGACAGTTGCAAGGGTTGCAACGACCGCAAACCTTTCGCTATAACCGTTCGCTGGTATACCGGCCCACGTCAGTATAGCAAGAATATCGGCCGTGAAGCTAACCAGGAAGAACCACCGGTCTATCTTTCGATCACCGGGTTGCGTCACTTCTTCACCTTACGTTGAGCCAATTCGGTGCGCGGCCGCCGATCATGGCGATAGCGATGACCTGTCTTGCTTAACTCGCTTCCTAGGCTAGATCGGTTCGGTTCCAGAGGGAACGCGCTTAGGCGGATTTTGGTCGCCTCCCGTCTCAGGTAACTCCATTGCTCACGCTCGGCAACCTCCAGGTAGGTCTCGTTTATCATTGCGGCAAGCCGTGTGGCCAATCGCAGCCGCAGGTCGAATTCCCCCCGTTGCAACTGCCGACGAAGCAGGGCAAATAGGGCGGCTAACACCGAGGCCGAGAGAGTTAAAGGAAGGACCGCATACGTGAGGGCATAAAAAGAGTGGATAGCAAAAAGTGAGGCTACCAGTGTCACAATCACGGCGATGATGAAGGACCAGATCGTAAACGTCCGGTTCTGCTCGTGTCGATGACGCTCCTCAGCCGCCGCAAGCATGAACTCCGCTGCCTCGAGCGCCTTCTCTAGATCTTTCCCATCGCTCAGTTGCGCTTCGCGAAGTCGGACGACATTTTCTTTCCCGAGCGAAACCGTGGGTTGTTCCTCAGGTTCGGGTATTAAACTCGGCATACAATTCCTCCAAATTTGATGCGAGGCATTCGAGCGACGCGTGTTGATAAGCCGGAGTGATGCTGGGGTGGACGGGAGCTGGAATGGCTGCGGACGACGGTTGGAAGCGATAGTCCCCGATTGCCGTGATGAGGGGGAGAAGCAGGTACCGAATTGTATTGTGACCAATTCGGTCGAATAAGGCCTCTCGGTGTCTGTCAAATGGGCTTCCGGATCCAGGAAGATAATAGTCATGAACTGCAGGTAGCTGGCCCCAGTATAGATCAGCTTTATTGACCGCAACGACTAGCCACTTCGGCCACAAGTCTCGGTCTCGGGTTAACTCGGTCTTCTCGGCGATTCGCCGACAAATGTCCTTGAAGCTCTCTTGCTCGTTGTCCAGGTTATGGCGCCGTAGGCCGTCAATGTTGTAAGAGCCTCGCCTTCGGAGCTCATTTGCCACGATGTCGGCGTTTGCGGGCCAAATATGGTCGTACCCCGCGCAAGCGACAAACATTATTCCTTGTAGGTGAGCTCGCGTATCAAATAATCGCTCGAGAGTGACAAAACGGGGCGAAGAGTACTGTCCTGGTACCGTAATAAGTACAAGGGACCGCTTTTTGTAAGTAATCATATAGCCATCATCGTGGGTGAGACTCATCTGCTCTGGGGCGCTGCTTTTAGTCAGGGTGGACCACAGGCGGGTTTTGCCTGACCCAGAGTTACCTGTGATCACTACATGCCTGCGGCCGCGCACGGCAAATCGCCTATGGTCAAACGAGGGTGCAGGAGCCCCCTGCTGTATGCGGTCGATCGCCTCAGGCCACATGATCACCCCAGCAAGATACCTTCCTGGCCGTCGGCTTTCTGGGAGGATGCGAGATCATCCTGTATTCGCCAGGGAAATGCGCTGCCGTCCGATCGAGCTGAACCCATCGCGTCATGCGCTCCCAAGTGCTCAGCACTGCCATAACTATGGAGCGGTGTAGGGAAGGGCCGCCGTATCGAAAGCGTCCAACCTCTTAGCTAACACGCTCGTACCGGCGAGATACCGGCGACCGGGGGCGATTTGTAGCCGTACCGAGGGCGTACCGGAACCGGACGGCAACGCCAGATTCGTTGTCTCACAGATAGTTTGGTCCGCTTTGGCTAACCGTTTCGCCTGGTCGTGCGAAAGCTGGCCGCGGACTCATAATCCGTTGGTCGCGGGTTCGAGCCCCGCCCGCCCCACTTTGTTTTTGTATGACGTCGGGTGATGCTTGACATTTTGCCTTCGGGTGATGCCTGACAGTGTTTTGGCTGATGCTTGACAGTTACTTCGGTTGATCCTTGACACTCCCTGGATGAGGGAGTTGAGCGTGGCCGAACAGAGGTATCAGGCCGTGTTAGCGGTGAACGGCAAGGTGTTCACCGGCCGGTTCAACCACCCCGTGGTCGAGGTGCTCTTTGATCGGATCTGTCGGGAAAACGGCATCGAGCATCTGTTGACTCAACCTAGATCCCCGACCACGACCGGCAAGATCGAGCGCTTCCACCGCAGTATGCGTGCCGAATTCCTTAGCAACAGGCCAGCTTTCAGCAGTTTGAAGGCGGCTCAGCGGGCTCTCGATGAATGGGTGGACTACTACAACACCGCCCGCCCGTATCAGTCGCTGGACATGGCCACCCCGGCACAACGGTTTACCCCGGCAGCCGCCGCGGTGTCCCCGGCGGCGCCTGCTCGCGCTGGCGCCCAACGCACCGGCGATGACTGGGTCAGCCGCCGGGTATGCGCTAACGGCATCGTTTGTGTGTCCTGGCAGCAGGTCTGCGTGGGCGGCCACGACGCCGGCGCTCGTTGCGATGTCCACGTTGATGGGGATCTGTTGCGGTTTTGGATCGGCGACGATCTGGTCAAACCGCCGCCCGAACCAGCCGCGGCGAGGTACGAAACAAACGGGCCCTGCGCACCAGCACAGGCACCTAAAACACAACACGAGTGTCAAGGATCAACCGACACGGAAACGTCAATCATCAACCGACTCTGAACAGCCGCCCCCACTGTGGATTACCAGTTCAAAGCGCTACAGAGTTGAGCTAAGGACTTTGCTGGGACGTTCCAGTCCGCAGGCACGCCCCGCTTCAGGGTCTCCGACAGTTCGCCCAACGCCTTTTTGATGCCCAGCAGTACCGAGATGGTTTCCAGCTGCGCATCGCAGAGCTTGTCAACCGCTTCGGGCGTGTAAGAGGCCTCGCGTGCCTTCGGGACGCCATTTTCAGCAACCTCAAGCTGGAAATCCACGAAAGCCGCCCAGAACGGCAAGTTGGGAGGGACCTCTAGCTTCCGCAGGACTTCGGCACGCGCTGGGTTGGGTGGGGCTGCGAGGTTGGGATCGGGCTGGGTCATGAACCGTCGTTTCATATCGGGCTGGTGATCTCTCGGCAGGCTATCCGAGGACACCGACACAAAGGCGGTGCCAGCTAGTGGCCTCCGTCCACCGACCCACCCGCGACGAATACCTAGTTGATCCGCGCTACCTGCACGATGGGAACGTGTTCCTGACTAGCTACTCCGAGATAGCGACCCGCCGCCTACTCACCCGCGTGCGGGGATAGTCGAGCTGTAACGGATGAGTCCGAGTTAGCCAGCGTGCAGAAAGCGCAGGCGATATCATCCTGTGATCTGCAGCTATAAGCCAATGGAGCAGGGCAATGATGAAAGCCGCGTTGATCACATTCACCACAATTGCCGCTTCTTCCTTATTGGTATCACCAATAACACATGCCACACCAATCCCGGCCAATTGCGAGGTTCGCCCGTGGGGATTCTTGGGGTCCAAGACACGACAGATATGCGATGGGCCGATTCTGCCGGATGGGTCATGGATGCGGCACCGAATGATCGGCGTACCCGCCCACTACGCGCCCGCCAGCAGCAGCTGCTCCGGGAGCAGCTACAGCAGCTACTGCACGTACTACCCCGGTGGTTACGTGGGCGACCAAATCTCAGCTGATGAAACGTACCCGGTGCGACCTGAAACTGTGTTGCCCGACGAGCCCGGCCATCTACCCGCCGGGTGATGCGGGGCCACCGCAGCTATTCAGCCCGGTGGCTACCGCCTGGCGCTGCTGTGACTTCAAACGGCTTAGAGCCCGACAGCGGCTACACCATACGCCGCCTGCGAAGGGGTGAAGTTTTCAGCGGTGACGAGTTGGTTGATGAGTCCGTCACGCGAGAATGCGGTGTAGTTGAGGTAGTCCTTTGCTTTCTTCGCCGCCTGCTGATTCCAGTCAACGTTAAGGCTGTCGACGGCGTATGTTGCGTCCTCGGTTGAGAATTGCTCGGCAACTACGAGTTAATTAATGAGGCCCAGACGCGAGAACGCGGTGTAGTTGAGGTGGTCCTTTGCCTTGCGCACGGCATTCTGTTGACTGATCGGACTGAGGGGTAGTGCGGGCTCAAAGGGAGCCGCCTGCGCCTCGCCGGCCGCGAAACCAGAACGAGATATTCTTACCGCCCCATGGCTATTCTTCGACGCCGGGGGCCTCGCCCATCAGATGGCGGCCTGAACGCCCCTTGGAGGGTCGCTCCACATTCTCAATACTTTATCCCCGATGACATCGAAAAGCCCCTCAGAATCGATCTGGGAGGCTTTTCTGCGTTTAGAGGCTTTTACTCGTCAGGCAGAACTTAAATATGTAGCAATGGCACTAGAGGGCCACTTGAGCGCCGCCCGAGAACGCCGAGTCGTGGCACACGATCGCTTCAGGTACCGCCCCAGGGGGGATGTCGAACATCACTTTCGTATTAATGCTGAGGCCGGGGTTGATGTCCTGCCTAAAGCCATCGTCGCTGAGCGAGCTGGAAGCATCGTACTTGTTGCCGTTGACGATCAACTTCTGATTGCTGCCCCAAAAGGTCCGCGCTTCGTCACCGATGTTCGTCACCCTGAGCTTGACGACGAAGAACTCGCCCTTGGCCTGCTCCGGGTTAAAGATCCCCTCCTTCGAGGCTGATCGCTCGACGCCGAGCACCTGGAACTCAAACTTGCCGTCGCGCACCGAGCTACCAGCCGGTGCTACTACAGGGCCGGATGGCTTTGACGGCTTCGGCGCGGTGGCACTACCCGTTGAGGGGACCGACGCTGCCGTGTTCGACTCCGTGACGGTCTTCTTGTCATTGCCGCTGGTGCTGGCGATGGCGATCAGGACTACTACGGCTCCGATGCCCAGGATCAACTTCTTTTCGGACTTCTTCAGTGGGCCCCCCTTCGCGGGCTGGCCAACGCCGGGTGGCGGTGCGGGGAATGGCGCGTAGTTCTCGGTCCACGCATTGCCATCGAAGTACCGCTGGCGGCTCGGATCGGATGGATCGGGATACCAACCCGCTCTCGGCTGCGTCATGAAGTCCCCTTGCTTGTTTAGCTGCCCTATCTACAGGCGGGGACAGCATAACCGCAGCGTCCAACGGGGCGCGGACGAATCACGTCGCGACTTTTGCAACCGCTGGCAAAGCCGGAACCGAGCCACCCCTCACGGAGAGTAGGGGCGCACCCGATCACTCATTCAGACGCAGGCTTCGGTCCGGTTCCGTCCTGCTCTGGGTCTACCGGAACGAACCGAATACCCTCGCGCTTGTACTTAGGGCCGATGGCCTGCTCAATGGCCATGTTGGCCCGCTCTTCAGGGGTTTGACAGTCGGGACACTTGAGGGTGAACGGAATCCCCAGAAACACATTGATTTGCCAGTCGTTGGGGTGTGGTGTGCCATCGACGTACGGGCGGCGGCAACTGTTGCACGTTCCGAGCTGATTGGTGACTAGGGCTTTGAGTTGTTCCCAGAAATCGGGGTTGTGACTGGCCATCGTGTTTCCTGCTTCGCTGTACCCGACTTCCCCGCCGGGGGGCGTCCAGGGTGGATGCCCAAGGATTTGTGTAGCACCGAATACCGACACCAATAGGCCGCGACACGCGCTGCGGGGGTAAATGACAATGCACTTGGTTAGCGCTACAATATCGCGTTCTCAGGCCTGGTAAGACCGCTCTGAAAATCAGAATCCTATTTGTCGAACTGTGGGCAACAGGCGCGTTCGGCGAAAGCGTCAGTAGCGGCCGGCAGGGACGCCGTTCGGGCACGGGATTGCAGCGCGGACGCACTGATGGCACTGCGTTGCACCGAGCTAAGCGGCGTCTGAGCATTAGCCAAAATGCCCTCGATACGCCCTCGCGCTACGTCAGAGTTCGCCGCACTGTCAACTGCTAGGCAGATCTGATAGCCGGTATGCACCGCCGCAACTGGGTCATATACAGGGATGCCCAGGGCGTTTTCTATGTGGTTTAGCCACTGCTTTTCGTTGGGGGTAAAAATCTGTGGGTCAGCATGTGCTGACGGCCCGATTGAGATCGCGAAGGCTGCCACGGTCATCAGCGCCCGCAAATCGTCTCCGCATGAGCACGCGTTATCCCCCTGCCAGACGAGAGGTCTTGCGGGATTCACACGCGACCCCGTTGTGGTCTTTGTCCAGACACGGGCCGGTGCGGTGCCCCAATACCGACGCGAACGCCGCAGCTCCAAAAGGCTCGCAGGGAGCGTTGAGGATCAACCGAAACAACTGTCAAGCATCAGCCGAAACACTGTCAGGCATCACCCGTCAAGCATCAACCGAAGTCACACAGAAACAAGTGGGGCGGGCGGGGCTCGAACCCGCGACCAACGGATTATGAGAGTGTCGGCGAAGTGTTGACCTGGGCTTTTAGTTTTCATGGTATCCCGGGGCTCCTGCGAGATGATACCAGCCTATGCGCCTAATTTGACTGTGCCCCAAAGTAATTGAACTGTTTGAGAGACCGTGCTCCTACGCGTCGCCGATTACTGCCACCTGCTGCCCTGCGGACTGCCTGCGGACTGGAACACCCTGCATTACCTGCATAAGCAAAGGATCTGCGTCGCGGCGACTGACACGCGTCTCGGCAGCTTGAATGGCGACACCCACGACATTGAGGCGTCCGAGGGGCCGCCGCATCGTTGGCGAGCTTGTCGCGCGTTGCTTCGCTGAGCCGCCGCATGGGGGGCCTGTTGACCATGCCCCGCATCATCTCTTCGCCGCGCCGCCGACCGCAGCGACTTCGCAAACTCCCGACGCGGCGGCCCCTCGGACGCCTCAATGTCGTGGGTGTCGCCATTCAAGCTGCCGAGACGCGTGTCAGTCGGCG
>NZ_LZLL01000283.1:0-50886 GCF_001669335.1 Mycobacterium sp. 1245852.3
GTCGGCCTGAATCTGCTCCCGGTCATCTATCGAACTCATGTTCGAATGCTAGAACGGGCCACCGACAAAAAGCGCTCTCCTGAAACCACTGAAACAAAAGAGGCACAAGTGATTTGGGCACGCTGCCCCGCTGAGTCGGGCTACGCGACCGCCGCGGTCTCGGCCTCGGCCACCTCGACCGCGGCGCGCTCGCCGGAACGAATCGCGCCATCGATCCACCCGCACATCACCGCCGAGCTTTCGGTGCCGGCCCAATGAATCCGGCGGCAGGGCTCGCGCAAGGTGTAGCCGTATTCGGTCAGCACGCCGGTGGGGGCGTGCCCGATCATCCCGCCGCCGGAATAGCGGTCCACCGTCCAGTTCTGCTCGTGGAACTCCTGCGGCGCTTTGGCTTTCTCGCCGAACCGATCGACGAGTTCGCCGATGACTAGGGCCCTGCGCTCGGCCTCGTCGAGTTGCGTGAGGCGGCGCGCCGCGCGTCCCTCGGTGATGACGCACATGATTCCCGGATCCGCGGTGTCCGTGCAGGCGTCGATGGTCAGGGTGGCGGGAGACCCCGGCGCGGCGGTCTGGCCGGAGAGTCCGTCGGCACGCCAGAACGGTTCGTCGTAGATGAGCGAAGTCTTGATAACCGCGCCGCTCGGCAGTCGATGGTGCAGAAATGCCCGGTCCACCGGGAGCATCGGTTCGTAGTGAATCGAGGTGGCGATGGCCAGTGGGATCGCGACGATGACTCGGCGCGCCCGCACCGTCAGGTCGGCCGCGCTGACCGTCACACCGTCGGCGTCCTGGGCGATTTGGCGCACCGGCTGCGACAGGTGCAGCGCGTCGCCCAGCGCGGCCACCATCGGGCGGTGCAGCGCGCCCATCCCACCGACCGGGCGCGCGTCCTGGGAGCCACCCTTGCCCGAAATCGCGAACGTGAGCCCACCCGCCGACGCCGTCTGCAGTAGGCCCCACAGCAGCGACGTCTCAGACGCCGCCGAGGTGTAGAGGCCGGCGAAGGCCATGTCCAGCATCTCCGCGGCCTCGGAGGACATGGAGTTCTTCTCGATCCATTGCCCGATGCTGATGCGGTCCCACTCCTGGGCCTTCTTCGCCTCCCACGGCGCCTCGCGCGGAATCGCCTTGCACATCTTCTCGATGGTGGCCAGACCGATCCCGAGGTTGGCGACGGCCCAGGGGCTGACGGTCCACGGGATGGTGCCGCCGTAGCGGTGTTTCTTGCCGCCGACGATCATCATCGCGTCGCCGTCGTTGTGCTGCTTGTACTCCGGCACACCGAACTCGTTCATCAGCGCATAGATTCGGTCCTGGCCCGGGCCGATCCACGCGCCGCCGCGATCGATCCACGTGCCGTCGGCTCGCGTCTCGGTGAAGGTCCGGCCACCGACCCGATCACGCGCCTCCAGCAAGGCCACCGAATGCCCCGCCTGGATGAGTCGCAAAGCGGCCGTCAAACCCGCGAATCCCGCTCCGACCACGCAAAAATCGACCTCAGACACGTTTGTCTCCTCGACCTCGCCCACCCCAGCAGCAAACTACACTGACCGGGCGCCGGTGGTGGCCGGTTAACACAGATTTCCGTTTGCGTTCGCGCCGGCGGCGACCCGCCCGCGCCGGGGCCCAAGGTTGCAGCACGCGGGCCTAGAACACGTTCTAGTCTGTGGAACCATGGGATTTCTGAAGCCCGAGCTGCCGCAGCTCGACATGGCCGAATGGAACAAGGGCACCCGTAGCGAGAAGATCCGGCCGATGGCCAAGCACTGGGCCGAGGTGGGTTTCGGCACGCCGGTGGTGCTCCATCTGTTTTATGTCGTCAAGATCCTGCTCTACATCCTGGGCGCGTGGCTGTTCGCGTCGGCCACCAACGGTCTCGGCGGTATCACACACGTCGCGTCGTGGTGGTCGGAGCCCATCGTGTTCGAGAAGGTCGTGCTCTACACGATGCTGTTCGAGGTGATCGGGCTGGGATGCGGCTTCGGGCCGTTGAACAACCGGTTCTTCCCGCCGATGGGCTCGATTCTGTACTGGATGCGGTTCGGCACCATCCGGCTGCCACCGTGGCCGGATCGGGTCCCGCTCACCAGTGGTACCAAGCGCAAGCCGGTCGACGTCGCGCTCTACGCGCTGTTCCTGTTGTTCACGTTCGCGGCGCTGTTCGCCGACGGCACCGGGCCGATGCCCGAGCTGGGCACCACAATCGGACTGCTGCCCGCCTGGAAGATCGTGTTGATCCTGTTGCTGCTGGCGGTGGTTGGTCTGCGCGACAAGGTGATCTTCCTGGCCGCCCGCGGTGAGGTGTACGCAACCATGGCGGTGACTTTCCTGTTCGGCGCGCCCGACATGATCGTCGGCTCCAAGGTGGTTTTCCTGGTGATCTGGATCGGGGCCGCGACATCCAAACTCAACAAACACTTTCCGTTCGTGATCTCCACGATGATGTCGAACAACCCGCTGGTGCGGCCCCGCTGGCTGAAACGGCGCTTCTTCGAACACTTCCCGGACGATCTGCGGCCTGGCCGCCTGTCACGCTGGCTGGCACACCTGAGCACCGCCATCGAGATGCTGGTGCCGTTACCGCTCTTCTTCTGTCACGGCGGCTGGCCGGTCACCATCGCCGCCATCGTGATGGTGTGCTTCCACTTGGGAATCCTCGTGTCGATCCCGATGGGCGTGCCGCTGGAGTGGAACGTCTTCATGATCTTCGGCGTGCTGTCGTTGTTCGTCGCGCACACCCACATCGGGCTGCGCGAGCTGAAACACCCGGTGGTGGTCGCGGTGCTCTTCGTGGTCATCGCGGGAATCGTCTTGTTGGGCAACATGTTCCCGCGCAAGATCTCGTTCCTGCCCGGGATGCGTTACTACGCCGGCAACTGGGACACCACACTGTGGTGCATCAAACCCTCGGCCAGCGACAAGATCGGCCGGGGCATCGTGGCGATCGCCAGCATGCCGCAGGCCCAGTTGGAGCGGTTCTACGGCAGCCCCGAGGCGGCACAGATCCCGATCTATATGGGATATGCGTTCCGCGGGTTCAACACTCACGGCCGGGCGCTGTTCACCCTGGCGCACCGGGCCATGGCCGGCCAGAACGAAAATGACTACGTCATTACCGACGGCGAGCGGATCTGCAGCACCGCGATCGGCTGGAACTTCGGCGACGGCCACATGCACAACGAGCAACTGATCGCCGCCCTGCAGGAGCGCTGCCACTTCGAGCCCGGCGAGGTCCGCGTGGTTCTGCTTGATGCGCAACCGATTCACAAGCAGACGCAGGCGTACCGGTTGGTCGACGCCGCGACCGGTGAATTCGAGCGCGGCATCGTCCGGGTCGCCGACATGGTCGTCCGCCAACCGTGGGCCGACGACGTTCCGGTGCAGGTGGTTTCGGAGTAGCCGCCCGCGTAGGTCCGGCCGGCGTCCGCCCGCGAGCGTAAGCCCACTGCGAAATATCCCGTCGGAAATCGCAGTGGGCTTACGCTCGGGATGACCTATGCGCTCGCCCGCACCTCCTGCGCCGCGGCGACCATGTTGCGCAGCGACGCGGTCACCTCGTCGGGGTTGCGGGTCTTCAGCCCGCAGTCCGGGTTGACCCACAGCCGCTCGGCCGGCACGGCCCGCAGCGCCGCGCGCAGCGACTCGGCCATCTCGCCGGTGCTCGGCACCCGCGGTGAGTGGATGTCGTACACGCCAGGACCCACGCTGTTGGAGAAGCCGATCGAGTTCAAATCGTCGAGCACCTCCATGTGCGAGCGTGCCGCCTCGAGGGACGTCACGTCGGCGTCCAGGTCGGCGATGGCCCCGATCACCTCACCGAATTCCGAGTAGCACAGGTGGGTATGGATCTGGGTGGAGTCCGCGACGCCGGAGGTGGCCAAGCGGAAAGACCCTACCGCCCAACGCAAGTACTCGTCCTGGTCGGCGCGACGCAGCGGCAGCAGCTCCCGCAGCGCCGGCTCGTCGACCTGAATGATCGCGATACCCGCCGCCTGCAGGTCCACCGTCTCGTCGCGAATGGCCAGCGCTACCTGGTTGGCCGTGTCGGCCAGCGGCTGGTCGTCGCGGACGAACGACCACGCCAAAATCGTCACGGGCCCCGTCAGCATGCCCTTGACCGGCTTATCGGTCAGCGACTGAGCGTATTTCGCCCATTCCACCGTCATCGGATGCCGGCGAATGACGTCGCCGAAGAGCACCGGCGGGCGCACGCAGCGGCTGCCGTAGGACTGCACCCACCCGTTCTTGGTCGCGAAGAAGCCGTCCAGCTGCTCGGCGAAGTACTGCACCATGTCGTTGCGCTCCGGCTCGCCGTGCACCAGCACGTCGATCCCGAGGCTTTCCTGCAACTTGATGACGTCGGCGATCTCCTGCTTCATCCGCCTCCGGTACTCGGTCTCGTCGATCTCGCCGGCGACCAACGCGGCGCGCGCCTTGCGGATCGCGACGGTTTGCGGGAACGACCCGATCGTCGTGGTCGGCAGCGGCGGCAGGTGCAGGCGCTCCTCCTGGCTGGCCCGGCGCTGCGCCGCGTCACCCCGGTGCGTACCCGACGCGACGATCGAGTCGATGCGCGACCTTAGATCGTCGTTGTGCAGGCGCGGGTCACTCTTGCGGGACGCCACGGCCGCGTTGGAGGCCGCGATCTCGTCGGCCACGGAGGCCCGGCCTCCGAGGTCACCGTGCAGGGCGCGGGCCAGCGTCACCACCTCGGCGACCTTCTCCTGCCCGAACGCAAGCCAGCTACGCAGCGCTTCGTCCAGCCCGGTCTCCGGCTCCAGCGAGTACGGCACGTGCAACGTCGAACAGGACGTCGAAACCGCCACGTGCCCAGCGGAATTCACGAGCGTCGTCAGCTTGCCCAGCGCCGCTTCCAGGTCGGTCCGCCAGATGTTGCGTCCGTCCACCACACCGGCGACCAGCGTCTTGTTCGCGAGCTCGGGCACCGCCGCCACTGCAGTGTCGGCGCCGTAGACCAGGTCGACGCCGATCGCCTCGACGGGCGTGCGGGCCAGCGCCCCCAACGAATCACCCGGGTCGCCGAAGTAGGTGGCGACATAGATGGCGGGACGATTACTCGCGTTGCCCAGCGCGTTGTAGACGGCCTCGGCCAACGCAGGCGCGTCGGGGGAGATGTCGGTGACCAGCGCCGGCTCGTCGAGCTGCACCCACTGCGCACCGTTGTCGGCCAGCAGTGACAACAGTTCGGAGTAGATCGGCACCAGTTCCTGCAGGCGCTCGACGGGGGCGCCGCCGCCGTCGACCGCCTTGCTCAGCAGCAGGAACGTGATCGGGCCGACGACCACCGGGCGGGCCGGAATGTTCTGTCCCAGGGCCTCTTTCAGCTCCGAAAGCACCTTGTCGGGGTTCAGCGAGAACGTGGTCGAGGGCCCGATCTCGGGAACGATGTAGTGGTAGTTGGTGTCGAACCACTTGGTCATCTCCAGCGGTGCGACGTCTTGGTTGCCGCGTGCCGCGGCGAAGTAGCGATCCAAATCGTCGGCAACCTGTGCGGCCCGGGCCGGCAACGCGCCCAGCATCACCGCGGTGTCGAGCACCTGGTCGTAATAGGAGAAGGTGTTGACCGGCACCGAATCCAGCCCGGCGTCGGCCAGGTGTTGCCAGGTGTCGCGGCGCAGGGTGGCGGCGACCTTCTCCAGGTCGGCGCGGCTGGTGCGCCCGGCCCAATAGCCCTCGGTTGCGCGCTTGAGTTCGCGTTTCGGGCCAATGCGCGGCGAGCCGACAACCGTGGCGGTGAATGCTTGAGGGGTCACGATATTCGTCCTTCATTCGACGTGGTGGTCACCGCCGGCGGACGTGCAGCCGATCCGTTAGCGGTGCGTACCCGGGTACCAACCGCAACGGCTGCAGCGTGACGCCCATTCCTCGAGGCGATGAGCCGCCGGACGCGGCGCGCCCGGCACAACCGGCAGGTCTCCGGACTCGCAGGCGCGCACTCAGGTGGTGCTCCTAATGGCCGTCGCTTCCCAGTCTTTCGACCAGTGCTTGCCAAAAACTCTGACGGCGGTCGTTCCTGCATACCGTTGCGGGACAGTCCCGGATTCTCACCGGGTTCCCTCTCACGAAGCGTTACTAACGTTGCTTCGCTCGATGCCGGCGCCGCGGTTGCGGCACAGGCAGACCAGCTGCGGACTCGAGCTTAGTCAGCCCGCCAACGCCTGCGCGATCGGGAGCGCAGTTGCGTCGTCGCCGTTGTTGAATTCGATGGTCCGCCGGATGGTCGAATCGTCGGCCAGCGCGGCAGCGGCGACGAGCGCGACGTCGGCGCGCGACACCTCGCCCGTGCCGCGCCCGAGGACGATCTTGCCGGTGGCGGGTTCCAGCGTGAGTCGCCCCGGCCCCAGCACCGTCCAGTCCAGGTCGCTATCGCGCAGGTGGGCGTCGGCGGCGGCCTTGGCCTCGGCATAGGGGAAGAACGAATTGTCCTGGGACACACCGTGGTCGGGCCCGGCGCCGAAATAGGACACCATCACGAACCGCTTGACTCCCGCTTGTCCGGCGGCGTCGATCACTCGGATCGCCGCGTCACGATCGACGGCGTAGGTCCGCGCCGGATCGCCGCCGCCCGCCCCTGCGGAGAAGACGACCGCGTCGTGCCCGGCCAGCAGGTCGGCCAGCGCGTCGGTGTCGAGCCGTTCGATGTCGGCCACCACCGGCGTTGCACCGGTGGCAGCGACGTCGTCGGATTGGTCGGGATTGCGGAAGACCGAGCTCACCTGGTCGCCGCGCTGGGTCAGGTTACGAGCCAGCTGCAGCGCGACCTTGCCGTGCCCGCCGAAGACGATGATGCGTGCCATCCCTCCGACGGTAGCGCGCTCCTTAGAGCTTCACCTTGCCCATGATGATGTCGATGATCGGCTTGCCCGGCGGGTAGGCGTTGGTGACCGAGGCCATCGTGTGGCCGTAGTCCACCAGCAGCGTGATTCCGTTGATGCCGAACGCGGCGGCGCTGTTGAGGAACGCCATCACGTCGCCCATCTGCTCCGGGGTGTGCACCTTGGAGCCGGTCTCCTCGCGGTAGTCCTGGGCGAAGGTCAGCCACAGGTCTGCGTTGGACTGGGCCAGCGGGGTGTCGGTGGGGCCCGGGCAGATCGCGTTGATCCGAATGCCCTTCTTCAGCAGCGGATAGCCCTGGGTGGCGACGTAGGCGTTGACGACCTTCTTGGAGAAGCCGTAGTGAATGATGCCCTCGGCTTCGTGCGCCTTGACCCATTCCTGGGCCGACGCGAAGTCCGGGGTGGCCAGGAACTCGTTCAGCAGGTCCAGGTCGTTCTCCCAGCCCATGCCGGCGACCGAGGAGATGAAGCAGATCGCCGAGCCGGAGGGGAGCTGGTTGCGCTCGAGCAACCGCTCGATCAGGTGCCGGTGACCGAGGAAGTTGATCGCCATCAGGTCGGTGGTCCCGTCGGCGATGCCGGCGGCCGAGAACACGGCGTGGACGGGGCCGTCCAGCTGCTCGAGCGCGGCGTCGATCGACCCGGTGTCGCGCAGGTCGACCTGGATGGACTTGGCGACGTCGTAATTCACCGGCGCGTAGTCCATCACGATCACTTCAGCGCCCAGCTCGGCCGCTGACTTGGCCGCCGCGGCGCCCATGCCAGTCGCGCCACCGACGACGAGAGCGCGCTTGCCGTCGTAGCGCAACCGATCGACAATGGTCATGGAAATCCCCTTCTCGGATAATGCCAACGCGGTTCTAACTGCTCAACTGTATGGGTAACAGTTATTTGGTTCAATACCGGGGCGGGTTACTCGAGCGTTACTTGCCGCGGACCGCGACGCCGCGCAGCACGGTGTCGCGCGCGTGCACCAAGGCCGCGCGCGTGCCGATCTCGGCGAGGATGTTCTCCGGTATCCATTGCAGGCCGATGAGGCAGCGGGCCAGTATCGCGGTGGACGGGGCGTCGATTGCGATCTCTCCCGAGCGGATCCCCTCGGTAAGCAGCGTTTTCATCTGTCGCAGCCGCGTGGCGTAGAGCCAACCCGGATTCGGCGTGTCCGGCGGCGATTGGCGCATCCAGGCCAGCTGAATCCTGAACTCGTCGGAGAACCGATCGAGCGCGTTGACGTTGACCCAACTCAGCGCGTCCAGCTTTTCGATCGGTGTGGCATCCGAGCGCAGGACGCTGACCCAGCCCGCCTCGACCTTCCTGCCAAAGGATTCCATGATCGACGCGAGCAGTTCGTCCTTGGATCCGATCACCCGATACACCGTTCCGGTGCCCAGGCCCGCCGCCGAGGCGATGTCCCGGATGGTGGTGACCTCATATCCTCTGCGGCCGAATTCGGCGCGTGCCACGGCCCGCACCGCCGCCGCCTTGTCGCTCGGGTCGGCATCGCTGTCGTCGGACCAGGTGGCGATGACGTCATCGGCGGCGGTGAACGCTTTCGAGCGATCCAGTGCCGCGTCGGCCGGCGGCCGAGTTGCCAAGCCCTGCAGGATGATTCGGCACAGCAGTTGGGCCACCTGGTCGGCGGCGGACTTGTGGCGCATGACATCGAGGCCCACCTGCAGCATGGTCTGGCAGATGCGGTCGGCCAACGTGGGAAGGTCGATGTCGGGTTTGATGTAGCCGCTCCACCGGCCGGCGCGCAGCGTCTGCAGCATCGCCTCCTGGATCGCCGTGGGCCGTTGCTGGGTCAGCTTGATCAGCTCCGGATCCGTGCTCGGCCCTTCGTAGAACGACATCTGCAGGGCCGCGCGGTGCTCTACGGCGCAGTCGGCGATCGCCGACCCGAGTTCGATGATCTGTTCTTCGACCGGACGGGCGTCGGGTTCGTCCAATCTCGCCTGTGCGGCCCGCCCGATGCGGTCCAGATCGTCCTGATAGCGGCGGATCAACTCGACGAGGATGGCCTCTTTGGACTCGAAATGGTGATACAGGCTGCCGGGAAGGATGCCTGCCGCGTCGGCGATCTCCTGCAGCGACGTCCGCAGACCCGAGGATGCGATCAATGACGCCGCGGTGGCGAGGATTTCGGCGCGGCGGGTCGGGGATTCGGCTGTGCCGCCGGCGCGCAGTGACTCGGCCTTGCCCATGGTCAGCGGTGTGCGCATCTGGACGACTGCGGGTCGGCGAGCATTCGCATTCGTCCTCTCTTGCCGAACCAAATCTTTGTTAGAGGCTATCAGACTGCGCGCGGTGAATGCGCTGCACAAAGGCGTGAAAGCCCCATTCTAGAGCGGGGGGCCGTCCCAGCGGTCGCATGCGACCACTTCCTCGAGCGGCCGCCGCCGCGCAGGCGAGAAGGTGCGTCCCGCGCGCAGCCGGCCGACCGGTAGCAGACAGCCCTGAACGTAGGTCGGCGGAATCCCGAGTAGGTTGCGGATCTCCTCCTCGTGATGCAGATGCAGGGTGGTGATGCAGGTCCCGTACCCCCGAGTGTGCAAGGCCAATTGGAAATTCCACACCGGCGGAAAGATCGAGCCGTACAGCGTGGCGAGATGAAAGGATTCATCGCCCTCGATCCGAGGCAAATACGGTTCATAGCAAGGGATTACCAGCAACGGCACGCGGGCCATGTGCTCGACGAGCCACTCCGTAGAGGACATGACCCGGCTCTCGGGCGTGCCCGCGGGCATCAGCTCGGCGAGCATCTGCCCACCGACCCGCAGCAGGTAGGCCTGGCGATACAACCGCGCGATTTCGGTGCGCAGTTCCGGATCCGAGATCACCAGCCAGCGCCAGGACTGGGCATTCGACCCGTTCGCGGCCTGCAACGCGATTCGCAGGCAGTCGCGGATGTCGTCGGGGTTGACGGGCGCGTCGAGGTCGAGCGATTTGCGCGCCGACGGGGTCGCGGTGAGCAGGTAGTCGATGTCCATCAGGCCCGGCCTCGCTTGGCAAGGCGCGCACCAAGTTCGGTGAGGTACTCGTCGGGGCCCCCGCGAAATGCGCTCCAGCTCAGCAGGCGTTTGAGGTACAGGTGGGCATCGTGTTCCCAGGTGTAGCCGATGCCCCCGAACACCTGGATGGCGGTGTCGGCCACCGTGGCCAGTCGCCCGGCGAACGCCTTGGCCCGCACCGCGGCGAGATGCCGCTCCTCGCCGGATGCAGCGCCCGTTCCCGGGGCGGCGTCGCTGAGCCACAGGGCGTGGATCACGCCGCTGCGGGCCAGCTCGACGGTCTCGTACATGTCCACACACAGGTGTTGGACGGCCTGGAAGGAGCCGATCGGCTGGCCGAATTGCGTTCTGCTTTTCGCGTATTCGACCGCGAGGCCCATGACGGCGCGCGCGGCGCCCAGCGCGTCGGCCGCGGAGGCGATCAGCACGTCGTCGATCACCGCGGCCAGATCCGCGGTGGACGTCGCGGTCAGCCGTTGGGCGGGCGCGGCGTCGAACGTGACGCGAAATTGCTTGCGGGTCGGGTCGATGCCGGATTCGGGTGCCACCGACAAGCCGGTCGAGCCGGCGCGCACGGCGAAAAGCTCAGGGCCGTCGCCGTTCTCGGCGACCGCGAGTAGGACAT
Organism: Mycobacterium sp. 1245852.3; assembly: GCF_001669335.1. Classification (NCBI taxonomy): domain Bacteria; kingdom Bacillati; phylum Actinomycetota; class Actinomycetes; order Mycobacteriales; family Mycobacteriaceae; genus Mycobacterium; species Mycobacterium sp. 1245852.3. The sequence goes on from NZ_LZLL01000283.1 coordinate 10,494, forward strand.
CGGCGGCCGCGGCGTCGGGCACCGCGGCGATCTCGCCGTGCAACACGACCGCGTCGTCGCGTCGGCTCGCGGCAACGGTCGCCGAATCCGGAAAGCAGACCGTGGCGACCGTGGTGCCGTCGGCTATGCCGCGCAACAACTCCCGTGCGGTCTCGCCGGCGCCGAGCCGGGTCAGCGCCCGCGGCGCGGCCACTGCGGCAGACAGCCACGGCCCCGGGTGCAACGCCGCGCCCAGCTCTTCGGCGACGACGCCGGCCTCGACCATCGTCATGCCGGCGCCGCCGTACTCCTCGGGCACCAGCAGACCGGTGGTGCCCAGGTCGGCGAGACCGCGCCACACCGCCTCGTCGGTTCCGGTCGGATCGTCGAGCAGCGCCCGCACGTGTTGGGCGATCGGAGCCTTCTCGGCGAGGAAGCGCCGCGTGGTGTCGCGCAGTGCCACCTGCTCGTCGGTGAGTTCGAGGTTCATTTGCGCGGCAACCCCAGCACCCGCTGCGCGGTGATGTTCTTGTTGATCTGCGTGGTGCCGCCCGCGATGGTCAGCGACCGCGACGTCAGCCGGTAGTTCGCCCACGGCGCGCCGGCGCCGCTGGTACCCAGCACGTCGAAGGCCAATGCGGCCAGGTCCTGGCCGATCTCGCCCCACACCGTCTTGGCGAGGCTCGCCGACCCGAACGCGTCACCCCCATGCAACGACGCCGAGATCGACCGCTGGCACAGGACTTCGAGATACTTGATGCGAAGCGCGATTTCGCCGAGCCGCCGCAACGTCACCGGATCGTCCAGCGCGTCGCTGCCGGCCGCGCCGAGATCATTGACCAGCTCTTCGAGCCGCACCTGCATCTCCGCGTACAGCCTGGCGGCGCCGGCGCGCTCGTGGCTGAGCGTGGTGGTGGCAACCTGCCAGCCCGCGTTGAGCGGACCGAGCAACGCGTCCGCCGGCACCCGCACGTCGTGAAAGAAGACCTCGGCGAAGTCGGCGTCACCATTGAGCGTGACCAGCGGGCGGACCTCGATGCCCGGCAGCGTCATGTCGACGATCAGGCAGGAGATCCCCTTGTGTTTGGGCGCCTCGGGGTCGGTGCGCACGTAGAGCTGACACCAGTCGGCCCGATGTCCCAGCGAGGTCCAGATCTTCTGACCGTTGACGACGAAGTCGTCACCGTCTCGCGCGGCGCGGGTGCGCAGCGCCGCGAGGTCGGAGCCCGCCTCCGGCTCCGACATTCCCTGGCACCAGATGTCGTCGGCGCGCATCATGCGGGGGAGCAGCGTGCGTTTCTGGGCCTCGGTGCCGTACTGCATGATGGCCGGGGCGATGTTGTTGAGTCCAATCACGTTGAGCGGCATAGGAGCTCGCGCGCGCGTGGTCTCTTCGGTGTAGACCAGTTGCTCGAGCACCGTCGCGCCGCGCCCGCCGTATTCGGGTGGCCAGGACACGGCGGCCCATCCCGCGTCGGCCATCGTCGCATTCCAGCCGCGCAGCATCTCGAATGCGGCGTCGTCGCGGCCGGTGGGCCGGCGGGCCGCCACCAACTCGTCGGTCAGGTTCTGCGCCAGCCAGTCACGCAGCTCGCCGCGGAATCGCTCCACGTCCGGCGGGTAGGAAAAGTCCACGTTTCTCTTTGTCTCTAGCGTCGTCTTCGGCGTCGGAAAACCTTGTGGCCAAGCCGGACTCTACGGTCGAGCAGATAGTTGGTCAATCAACTCCCTCGGGGTTCGGGGAAGGCCACCTCGGCGTTACCCGGCATCGGGCTGACACCGCGTCGCTCACACACTTCCAGCACCTCGTCGACGATCGACGCGGGCACGATGAACTTCTCCGTCGAGGAGATCTGCTCGAGATGGGCCGCGATGTCCTCGGCGGTGGGACGGCTGTCGGCCTCGGCGAGCCAGCCCTCGGTGAGGCCGACGAACACCCGCGCGTAGCGGCCGGCGGCCGCGGAGTAGTTGCGGTGGGTGAAGGTGCAGGCGGTGCTGGCCAGAAACGTCACCAGCGGTACCACGAGCTCGGGCCGGATGGCTTGCATGAAGCCGGATTCGGCAAGGAACTTCTCGTCGCCGACGGTCTCGGTGACCATCCGCGAAAAGCCGGTAGGCATAACGGAATTGGCGAGTATGCCGTGCGCTTCGCCCTCGATGGCGATGACGTTGGTCAGCCCGACCAACCCGGCCTTGGCCGCCGCGTAGTGGGCCTCCATCGGTTGGCCGAAGATCCCGGCGGATGACGAGATGAACACGAAGCGTCCGCCCCCGCTGTTCTTCATCGCCCGATACGCCGGCTGGGCCAGATGAAAGCCGCCGTCGAGATGCACGCGCAACATCCGCGTCCAGTCGTCGTGCGAGAGGTCCTCGAACGCCACGCTGCCGAAAATGCCGGCGTTGCTGACCACGGCGTCCAGGCGCCCGAACCCATCGACGGCGGCGTCGACGATCGCCTGCCCGCCGGCCGGATTGTCCACGGAGTCGTACGAGGCGAGCGCGGTGCCACCGGCCCGGGTGATCTCGTCGACCACCTCGTCGGCGACGCGGGAGTCGGAACCGTCGCCGCGCATGGAGCCGCCGAGGTCGTTGACCACCACCGCCGCACCCCGGCGGGCCAGGTCCAGCGCGTACAGGCGACCGAGTCCCCGACCGGCCCCGGTCACCACCGCCACCTGGCCGGTGAACTCAATCATCGTGTGCTCCTGATTCATTGACTGCCGTGCAGCCGGACTTTACGGTGGAACAGATATTTGGTCAACAATCCGGAGGTGTGCGTGGGGGACGACGCCGGGGGCGACCGGGTGCAGGGGCTCGGCATGCTCGCCTCGGCGCTCGCGGGCCGGGCGGCGGCGGTCGCCGAACTGCCACCCGGCGAACCCGCGTGGACGGACGGCCGAACGATCTACGTCGATGCCGCCGCCGAGCCGCGCGCGCGGCTCGAGTCGGTCGCCGTGCACGCCTCGATGATCGCGGCCGGCAGCCTGGATCCCGATGTGGTCGCTAAGTTGGTGCGGCACCGCAAACTGGCGCAGCGCTATCTGGCGGTCGAAGGCCACCGCGCCCTGATCGCGAATGCCGCTTTGCTGCCAAGCGTTTTGGCGTCGCTGGGCGACCCCGACATCGCGCGCCGCAGCGATTCGCCGCGCGCGTCGCTGGACGTCGCCGCGGCACGGGTGGCGCTGCCGGAGCCGCCGCCGCAGTTCGGGGTGCTGCGCGCGGCGAAGGTGGTCGCCGCGTGCGCTCGGGCGGCCAAACAAGACGAAGAGGCCAGGCCCGGACACGTGCCGCGGAGCAACGGCGCAACGGAACTGGACGAGCTCGACGACGGCGAGGTGGACGACTCCGACGATGCCGACCTGTTCACCAGCCCCGTCGGCGGGGGCGGATTCATCGGCAAGTGGTTGAAGAAGATGCTGTCCTCCGCACGCAAGACGGGAAGTGGCGGCGGCCCGCCCGGCGCGGACAACCCGACCCATCGCACCAGCTCCGGCAAGCGTGGCGCATACGCCGTCACGTCGCTGGCCTCGACCTCCGGTGACGACGCGGACGCCGAGCGCGAGGGCCAAACCGCCGCGGACGGTGTGCGATATCCGGAATGGGACGTCGCGCGCAAGAGCTACCGGCCGGCCTGGTGCACCGTGCGCGAGATCGATCCAAAGATCAAGGTGTCGGCCACCCAGTCCATCGACGATGCCATCGGCGTGCGGCGGCCGCTGTCGCGGCTCGGCATGGGTCTGCACCGCCGCCACCGGCAGGCGCAGGGCGACGACATCGACATCGACGCGGCCGTGGAAGCCCGGGTGGAGGTGCGGGCCGGGTCGGTGCCCGACGAGACCGTGTACCTGGACAGCCTGCGCCGCCGGCGCGACCTGTCGGTGCTGCTGCTGCTCGATGTGTCGGGCTCGGCGGGCGAACCCGGAACGGTCGGCCGCACGGTGCACGAACAACAGCGGGCGGCGGTCGCGAACCTGACCGCGGCGCTGCACGATCTCGGTGACCGCGTCGCGCTGTACGCCTATTACTCGCAGGGCCGGCGCGCGGTGAGCATGGTGCCGGTCAAGCGGTTCGACGACCAGCTGAACGCCCAGGTCATCAGGCGGCTCAACAGCCTCGAGCCCGGCGCGTACTCGCGCCTGGGCGCCGCGATCCGCCACGGTGCGGCCACCCTGGAGGCGCGCGGCGGCACGTCACGGCGGCTGCTGGTGGTGCTCTCCGACGGGCTGGCCTACGACCATGGCTATGAGCGGCCATACGGTGCCGCGGACGCGCGCCGCGCGCTCACCGAGGCCCGCCGCCGGGGAACTGGTTGCGTGTGCCTGACGATCGGCGCGGGAACCGACGTGCACTCGTTGCGCCGGGTCTTCGGCAGCACCGCACACGCGACCATCGCACACCCCGACCAGCTCGCCGGTGTGATCGGACCCCTGTTCCGCTCCGCGCTGCGTTCGGCGGAGGTGCGCCGCAGGATATCCGTGATACCAAGTCCCAGAACACCATTGGCGCACCGGACCGCCGTCGCCAGCGGCCGCGCCACTTGAAACAAACATCTGTTCCGGCTAGGCTCCAGTCGCCGGAAGTAGCAGAAGGGAAGCTATGGCCAACGAGTCCGGGCTTGCTTACTTCAACCGAGGGACCCCCGAGGGGGAGCCCGTGCGGCCTTACTACCAAGCGGTCGGCAGCGAAGAGGCCGTTTTCAAGGCGGCCTATCGGCAGGGCCTGGCGCTGGTCCTCAAGGGCCCGACGGGCTGCGGCAAGACGCGATTCGTCGAGGCGATGGCCCACGACCTCGGGCGCCCGCTGATCACCGTCGCCTGCCATGACGACCTCACCACCGCGGACCTGGTCGGTCGCTACCTGCTGCGCGGCGACGAGACGGTGTGGGTGGACGGCCCGCTGACCCGGGCGGTGCGCGAAGGGGCGATCTGCTACCTCGACGAGGTGGTGGAAGCCCGGCAGGACACCACGGTGGTGCTGCACCCGCTCGCCGACCACCGGCGACAGCTGCCCATCGAGCGACTCGGCATCACGCTGGACGCGGCGCCCGGATTCGGCCTGGTGGTGTCCTACAACCCCGGCTATCAGAGCGTGCTGAAGGATCTCAAGGACTCGACTCGACAGCGGATGGTGGCCATCGAATTCGATTTCCCCACAGCCGATATCGAAGAGGGCATTGTCGCGCACGAGGCGGGCGTGGACCGATCCACCGCGGCCGAGCTGGTCCGCTTCGGGCAGGCCATCCGCCGGCTGGAAACCGGCGGGCTGCGGGAGGTGGCGTCGACGCGGGTGCTGATCGCCGCGGGCAGGCTGGTCGCCGAGGGGTTGAGCATGCGCGACGCGGCGCGGGCCGCGATCGCGGGCCCGCTGACCGACGACGTGGCGGTGGGAAAGGCGCTGGGCGAGATGATCGAGATCTACCTAGCGCCGGACGGGTCCGGCGGGTCCGATGATTGACGCTGCATACCGCCCCCGCTAGGGTCTGAACAAATATTAGGTTTGCCATTCGGCGCGCGATTCTGTCACCTGGGAGGTCGGATGTCCTACGAGAGCAGCGCAGAGCCCATCAAGGTCGGTTACCTGATGGACTTCACGCTCCCGCCGGGTTTTCCCGAGGATCTGTTCGCCTCCTTCACCCAGACTTTCGAGCTCATCTTCGAAGAAGCCGTCGCCGAGGGACTGATGGACCGGCCGGTGCAGATGATCTACCGCGAGGTCGAGGGTTTGCCCAAAGGTTCGGTCAAGGCGGTGATTGATGCGTATGGCGAACTCGTCGACGAGGGCTGTCTGGTGGTGTTCGGTCCGAATATCACGGATAACTGCGTGCCGTTGCGAGAAGCGATCGAGGAACGCTTCAAGGTCCCCGCGATCAGCGTGACCGGCACCGACGACTGGCTGGGCGAGTGGACCTTCGCCTTCCCGCAGGGTTCCATGACCGACGAGCCGATCTTTTTGGCCGACCTCATCGCCAAGCGCGGACTCGCCGAGATCGGCGTGCTGGTCGAGCAGAGCCTGATCGGGGAGAGCTACCTGAAGAACCTGCGAAGTGCCTGCCGGCGTAAGGGCATTCGGATCGTGGCCGAAGTTCCCATCGCGCAGACCGCCCAGGACATCAACGCCGCGGTGCAAACGCTGCACGAGGCCAAGGCCGAGGCGATCGTGCACCTGGGCTTCGGCTTCGGCATCGTGTTCATCAACCCGGCGCTCGAGTCGCTCGGGTGGGACCCGCCCCGCTTCACCACGACGGCGTGGCAGAACGCCTGGGTCAACCCGATCATGTGGAACGCGTTCATGGGCTGGACGGGTGTGGACCAGTACGACGAGGCGAACCGGATCGGCCAGGACTTCCTCGACAGGTACGCGGCGAAGTACAACGGCAGTCGCCCCGAGTTCTGTGTGACCGTGGTCAACCGCGACGTCGCCGCGACGTTGGTGCGCGCGTTCACCGACGCCCATCCGTTGAGTCCCCGCGGCGTCAAAGAGGCGTTGGAACGGGTCAAGATGATGCCCGCCGCCTCCGGCGCGCCCGGCACCCGGGTGTCGTTCGGCAAGTGGACGCGCCGCGCCTGGATGGGTGCGGGCTATCTGGTGGCGCGGACCCTCGACGCCGACGGCATCAACTCGCACCTGGTGGATCGCTTCGGAGAGGAAGACTGATGTCCACAGAACAATCCATCCCGCTGACCACGGACGACAAACCCGTCGCGCCGGGCGGGCGCAAGCGCAGCTGGGGCGGTTGGATCGCCGGCGCGGCGCTGGCCGCCTTCGCGTTGTTCTTCATCGCGAATTGCCGTGTGGCCCTTGACCCTCGCGTCGCGAACCCAGGCGTGCAGGGCCGGCCGCGCCCGGTGAAGTTCACGTTCGGGCTGGACTACATCGGCTTCCTGGACTGGGCCACGGTGGTGGCGCTGATCGTGCTGTTGATCGTCTTCATCAGGGGCTGGCGCCGCAATCCCGGTAGCCCGGTGATGCTGATGTTCTTGTGTACCACGCTGATCGTGTGGCAGGACCCGATCATGAACTGGTCGCCGTTCGCGGTCTACAACCCAGATCTCGTGCACTGGCCGGAATCCTGGCCGCTGGTGTCGTTGTCGCCGACGGTCGAACCGTTCGTGGTCTTCGGTTACGTGATGTTCTACTTCGGCCCCTACTTCCCGGCCGTCTGGCTGCTGCGCAGGTTGCAGGCGAAGTACGGGCCCACCGGTTACGTGTCACGGCATCCCCTGATCAGCCTGGGGCTGATCACGCTGGTGATCGGTTTCATCTTCGATGCCTTCCTGGAAAACATCCTGATCCACTGGGGCATGTACATCTACTCGCAGGTGATCCCGTGGGGATCGGTGTTCACCGGCACCACCTTCCAGTTCCCGCTGATCTGGGAGTCGTTCTCGGTGTGCTTCGTGATGGTCCCCGCGGCGATCCTGTGCTATCGCGACGACACCGGTAAGTCCGTCGCGGAAAAGCTTGCCGCAAAAGCGAAGTTGTTCCCCACGCGACCGGTGCTCGGCACGTTCCTGGTGATGTTCCTCATCATCAACGTGTCGTACTTCGCCTACGGTGGCTGGTTCTGGGCCATCAAGGCCAGTCACGCCGCCACGTCGGTGGCCTGCCCGTGGCCGTATCCCGAGGCCAAAGTCTATGACCCGCAAGGCTTCTACGAGAAGGCGGGTGCCCAGGGCCCTTACTCGGTCGGCATCTGGTCGACGTGGGCGAGCGGCGAACCCAACGGCCGGCCCCACGTCGATCCTCCACCGCCGGGCGAAGGCGCCTGCGCTGTCCAGGATCAAAAGGCGAGCCGGCATGGTTGAGCCGCGCGCCGTCGTCATCACCGGTGCATCCCGCGGACTCGGCTTCGCCTCCGCGGTGCGGATGTACCGGGAAGGATGGCGCGTGGTCGCGGCCATGCGCACTCCCGACCAGGCAATGCCGCTGCTGCGCAAGGCCATTGAGGATCAGGGCCTGGACGCACCCGACGACGACCGGCTGATCGGCGTCCAGCTCGACCTGACCGACAACGCGTCGATCGCCGCGGCGGCCAAGTCGATCGAAGAGGCCGTGGGCGCACCGTACGCGCTGGTGCACAACGCGGGCATCTCGGCCGCCGGCATGGTCGAGGAAACCGATATGGCGTTGTGGCAGCGCATGCTGGCCACCAGCCTCCTGGGCCCCGTCACGCTCACCCAAGCGTTGTTGCCGTCGATGCGGGCGGCGGGCCAGGGGCGAATCGTCCTGGTTTCCAGCGCCGCCGGGGTGCGCGGCCAGCCCGCAACCGCGCCCTACTCGGCGGCCAAGGGGGCGCTGGAGCGCTGGGGGGAATCGATGGCGTGCGAGATCGCGCCGTTCGGCCTCGGCGTCACCGTCCTGGTGGCCGGCACGTACGACACCGCGATCATCACCGACGCCGGCACCACCGATGACCGCAACTTCGGCGGCCCGTACGCCCGGCTGCACAACACCATGAACAGCCGCGGGCGTTTCGCGATGAAGATGGCCCGCCCACCCGAGCGGTTCACCGACGGCCTGCTCAGGGCGATCGAGGATCGGGGTGCGTTCCGCCGGCGGGGCGTCGGCCCGGATGCCTCGATGCTGTTGGTGGCCAACAGGATTCTGCCGGCGGCGGGCATGCACCACATGTCGCGGATCGTGCTGGGCATACCCCGTCAGGGCTCGATGCGCGACGGCGCGTGGCCCCTGACCACAAGCCAAAAAGCGATGGTGTTCGTCGCCCGTGTTCTTCCGCAACCGGCACTGCAGCGCTTGGCCGCGGTGGCCGGGCGGTTCTCGTCATCGAAGAACGCGGCACAGCAAGGGGATTGAAGGGGCAATCATGGAACAACTTTTCGACGATCTGGAAGACTTCGGCGCCTTCGACGACGCGGTCTCGGGGGACGTGCGCGACCCGTACACCGAGCTGGCCCGGCTGCGCCGTGAGGAACCGATCCAGCGCCTGGACACCTCCGGGATGCCGCACGAGGAATCCAAGCCGGTCTTCATCGTCTACCGCCACGAGGAAGCCCAGCAGATGCTGCGCGATAACGAGACGTTCTCCTCGGCGGCCGTCATCGCGGCGTTCGGCCCGGTCCTGGGGGAGCGGGTCATGCTCGGCATGGACGAGCCGATCCACGGGCGGCTGCGGTCGCTGGTGTCAAAGGCGTTCTCGCAGAAGGCCTTGGCGCGCTGGGAGGACGAGCTGGTCGGCCGCGTGGCCAATGGCCTCATCGACAAGTTCGCGGCCAACGGCAAGGCCGACTTGGTCAAGGAATTCACCTTCGACTATCCGAGTCAGATCATCGCCGGTCTGCTGGGGCTGCCCGAGGAGGACTACCCGCAGTTCCAGCGCTGGTCCATCTCGCTGCTGAGTTGGATCCTGAACCCGGAACGCGGACTCGCCGCATCGGCGGCGCTGTGCGACTACTTCGCGCCCATCCTCGCGGCCCGCCGCGCCGAACCCAAGGACGATCTGATCAGCGCGCTGGCCCAGGCGGAGATCGACGGCGAGAAGCTCGAGGACGAGGAGATCTATTCCTTCCTGCGGCTGCTGCTGCCCGCCGGAGTGGAGACCACCTACCGCGCGCTGGGCAACCTCCTGCTCGCGCTGCTGTCCGATCCCAGGCAGCTCGACGCCATTCGCGCGGACCGGTCGCTGCTGCCGCAGGCGATCGAGGAGGGCGTGCGGTGGGAACCGCCGCTGTTGACGATCACCAGGGTCGCTACCCGCGACACCGAACTCGGCGGAGTCGCGATCCCGGCCGGGTCGAGCGTGATGCCGATGCTGGGCGCCGCCAACCGGCAGGAGGACCGCTACCCCGATCCAGACACGTTCAACATCCACCGGCAGCAGAGGCCGAATCTGGCCTGGGGGCACGGCGTGCACGTCTGCCTCGGCATGCACCTGGCCCGCCTCGAGATGCGCACGGCCATCAACCTGCTGCTCGACCGGCTGCCGAATCTTCGGCTGGACCCCGAGGGGGACGACCCGCACATCCGCGGCCAGGTCTTCCGGTCACCGACGTCGGTTCCGGTGCTGTTCGACCCCCAATAACCGGCCCCGCAGCGGCTGCAACTTGCCAATCGGCTAGTTTGCGGTAAGGCTCTCCGTAGCCCCTCCATGATTCAGAAGAGAGTGACAGATATGACTGAGGCTGTAAAGGTCCGCTTCGAGCCGAAAATGATGATCGACGGCAAGCTCGTCGAGGGCCAGGCCGGTACCTTCACCAACATCAACCCGGCGACCGAAGAGTCCCTCGGCGAGGTTTCCGATGCCTCGAAGGAGGACATGCATCGGGCCATCGACGCCGCCCGGCGCGCCTTCGACGAGACCGACTGGTCGACCAACAAGGAGCTGCGCAAGCGCTGCCTGCTGCAGCTGCACGAGGCGATCGAATCCGAGATCGACGAGCTGCGCGAGGAGCTGATCCTCGAGGTCGGCTCGCCGCGGGCCATCACCTTCGGGCCTCAGCTGGACGCGCCGCTGGAAGACGGGCTGAAGTACCCGGCCCGGCTGATCGACGAGTACGCCTGGGAAACCGACCTGGGCGACAAGGTGATCAGCCTGACCGGCACGCTGACCACCCGCAAGGTGTGGCGGGAACCGGTGGGCGTCGTCGGCGCGATCGTGCCGTGGAACTTCCCCTTCGAGGTCACCCTCAACAAGCTGGGCCAGGCGCTGGGCACCGGCAACACGGTGGTGCTCAAGCCCGCACCGAACACGCCGTTCAACGCGAACCGGCTGGGCCGGCTCATCGCCGAGAAGACCGACATCCCCGCCGGCGTGGTCAACGTCGTCACCGCCTCGGACCACTTCGTGGGTGAGGAGCTGACGCTGTCGCCGAAGGTCGACCTGATCTCGTTCACCGGCTCGACGGTGGTGGGCAAGCGGATCATGGAGAAGGGCGCCGCCACGATGAAGCGGCTGTTCCTCGAACTCGGCGGCAAGTCGGCCACCATCGTCTTGGAGGACGCGGACTTCGCGACGGCCTGCATGGTCGGCATCGCGCCCTGCATGCACGCCGGTCAGGGTTGCGCGAACCCCACCCGGCTGCTGCTGCCGCGGTCCCGCTACGACGAGGGCGTGGAGATCCTGAAGAACATCTACGAGAACGTCACATGCGGCGACCCGCAGGACCCGGGAACGTTGTGTGGGCCGGTGATCTCGCAACGGCAGTTCGACCGCGTGACGGGCTACATCCAGAAGGGCGTCGAAGAGGGCGCCACGGCGCTGGTCGGCGGCCCCGGTGCGGAAACGGGCTTCGACAAGGGATACTTCATCCGGCCAACGCTTTTCACCAATGTCGACAACAAGATGACCATCGCGCAGGAGGAGATCTTCGGCCCGGTGCTCTCGGTCATCCCTTTCGACGACGAAGAGGACGCCATCCGGATCGCCAACGACAGCGTGTACGGGTTGGCCGGCAACGTGTTTGCCGGCTCCCTCGAGCGTGCGCTGTCGGTGACCCGCCGCATCAAGGCCGGCTTCATGGGCGTCAACGGGGGCGCCCCGTACGGTGCCGACACGCCGTTCGGCGGCTACAAGGAAAGCGGTGTGGGCCGCCAGAACGGTGTGGCCGGATTCGACCAGTACACCGAGATCAAGTCGGTCGCCTACCCGGCCGTGTAGCAAGGTTCCCCGTCGGCGAGATTGCCGTCAGGGTCGCGATTTTCGGCTTGATCGCGACCGTGGCGGCAATCTCCGTTTCTGGTCCTCATTTTCGGGCTCCTCGGCTTGACCTAATATTTGTTCAGCCTTAGATTGGCTGGAGAGGTCGCGTCGCCCGGGTTGACGTCGGTGCGCGGTTACCTGGATGCCTAGGAGTCCTGTTGAACGAATTCGATTCGGTGGATTTCTTCACCGACCTGTCCCTGATTCCCGACCCGTACCCGTACTTCGACCACCTGCGCGCGCGGTGCCCGGTGCTGGCACGACCTGAGCAGGGCGTCCTGGCCGTAACGGGTCACTCCGAAGCGCTCGCGGTCTATAAGGATCCGGCGTTCTCGTCCTGCGTCTCGGTCGCCGGCCCGTTTTCGGGGCTGCCGTTCGAGCCCGAGGGCGACGACATCGGCAGCCTGATCGAACAGCACCGGTCGCAGATCCCGATGAGCGAACACATCGTGACGCAGGACCCGCCGGAGCACGCCAGGACGCGAGGCCTGCTCAGCCGCCTCCTGACCCCCAAGCGGCTCAAGGAGAACGAAGACTTCATGTGGCGGCTCGCCGATGAGCAGCTCGACGAGTTCGTATCCCGAGGCCGCTGCGAATTCCTCGACCAGTACGCGCGGCCGTTCTCCGGCCTGGTCATCGCCGACCTGCTGGGAGTTCCCATCGAGGATCACGAAGAGTTTCGGGATGTGTTCTCGGGCAAGTTCTCCGGTGGCGTGGAGGACGATTCGGTGACGCGGGCGCACAATCCGCTGGAATACCTCGACGAGAAATTCACCACGCACATCACCGACCGCCGCCGAGCGCCGCGCGAAGACGTGTTGACCGAGCTGGCCCAGGCGAAGTATCCCGACGGTTCGACTCCCGATGTCATCGACGTCGTCCGGCTGGCGACGTTCCTATTCGCGGCCGGCCAGGAAACCACGACGAAGCTGCTGAGCTTCGGCGTCCGCACGCTCGCGGAGAACCCGGAGTTACAAAAGCTGCTCCGCGAAGACCGCGGCCGCATACCGAATTTCGTCGAAGAGACGCTGCGCATGGAAAGCCCGGTCAAATGTCACTTCCGGATGGCGCGCACGACGACGTCGATCGGTGACACCGAGGTCCCGGCGGGAAGCACCGTCATGTTGCTGCCCGGTGCGAGCAATCGGGATGCGCGAAAGTTCGAGCAGCCCGACGAGTTCCGCATCGACCGGCCCAACGTGCGAGAGCATGTGGCCTTCGGTCGCGGCAATCACTCGTGCCCGGGCGCACCGCTGGCCCGCGCGGAAGGGCGAATCTCGTTGAACCGCATACTCGACCGGATGGGGGACATCGCGATCGCCGAGGCCGAGCACGGGCCGCCGGACGCCCGCCGCTACACCTACGACCCGACCTGGCAGATGCGGGGCCTGTCCGAGCTGCACCTCGAATTCACCCCGATGTCGTGACTTCCCACCAAATCGGCGAGTGGGATCCCGGCTTCACCGAGCGCTTCGTCACCGCGGCAGAGCCCCTGGCGCGGCGCTGGTTTCGCTTCGAGGTGCGTGGGCTGGAATCGGTGCCGCCTCGTGGTGGTGCCCTGATAGTCGGCAACCACTCGGGCGGCATGCTCACGCCCGACGTGCTGATCTTCGCGGCGGCGTTCTACCGAAGATTCGGCTACCGACGCCCGCTGTACACGCTCGGCCATGACGGGATGTTCGTCGGGCCGATGTCGCGATGGCTGACCCGGCTGGGCGTCATTCGCGCCACCTCCGCGAACACCGCGCGGGCGCTGCGGTCCGGCGGCGTGGTGCTGGTGTTTCCGGGCGGCACCTACGACGCCTATCGACCGACGCTGGCCGAGAACGTCATCGACTTCAACGGCCGCACCGGGTACGTCCGGGCGGCGAGCGATGCGCGGGTGCCGATCGTGCCGGTGGTCTCCATCGGCGGCCAGGAAAGCCAGCTGTTCCTCACCCGCGGCACGTGGCTGGCCAAGCGGCTGGGCCTGTCGCGCTGGCGCTCGGACATTCTGCCCATCACCGTGGGGTTTCCGTTCGGGCTCAGCATGCTCGTGCCGCCCAACCTGCCGTTGCCGACCAAGATCGTCAGCGAAGTCCTCGAACCGATCGACGTCGCCACCCGGTTCGGCGATCAGCCCGGCGTCGCCGACGTCGACGCGCATGTCCGTTCGGTCATGCAGGCCGCCCTGGACGGCCTGGCTCACCAGCGACGCTTTCCCGTCCTGGGCTAGGGCTTCGCCGTGGCTTGCGGCATCGCGCCCGGCACGGTCGCCAGGTCATCGGCCAACCCTGCGGCAGCGCGGATTTCGCGGAATGCGCCGACCATGGCGTCGGTGAGTTCATGGGGGTCGCCGAGGGTGCGGTCGTCGGCGATCACCGATATGTTCAGCTGATCGACGTAGCTCCACACGGTGATGTTGATCCCGCAGGCGGTGATCAACGGTCCGGCGGAATAGATTTCGCTGACCGGGGCGCCGGCGAAACGGCCGCGCTCACGCGGCCCCACCACGTTGGAGATCGGAATATTGAACAACCTGTTTCGGGTGTACCGCCGGGCCAGCCATCGGAACGCCAGGGGAGCGGCAGCGCCGGGCAGGTAGCTGATCAACTTGCCATAGAGTTCCGGGCCGAACAGCTCGTTGTTCTCCTTGGCGATCGTCGTTGCCACGGACGTCAGGCGCACGCGTCGCAGCGGATCGCCGATGTGGGTGGGTAGCGACACCGCCATGCCCCCGAGCTCGTTGCCGCTGATCCGCTGCGGCGACCTGTCCGTAGTGGCCGGGACGGAGGCGACCAGGGGCTGGTTTGCGCTGCCGTCGTAGCGCAAGAGCAGTTCACGCAGTGCGCCCGCCGCGATCGCCATCACCATATCGTTGATGGTGATCTGCAGCTGCCTACCGGTCTGTTTGACCTGAGGTAGCGACAGCGTCGCGGTGGCGAAAGTCCTTGCCGGAGAGACGATATGGTTGAGGAAAGTCGGCGGCGCGTGCAGCATCCGGGCGAGGTCCGGTTGGCTGCCGCGCTGCCGGGCGCGCCGCCGCAGCCGCCGCGCCCCGCCGAGCGCCTCGGCTATCACCCCGGGTAACGCGGCGGCCTGCCGGGCATGATCCGCGGCGGCCGCACGCAGCAGCCGCGCCGTCGAGGGCGGAATGCACGTGGTGTCGTTGTCCCGGTCGTCCTGCACCGGGCCGGTCAAATCCATGAGCCTGGTCAGCAGATTGGCTGAGGCGACGCCGTCGGCCAGGGCGTGGTGCATCTTGCCGATGATCGCGAACTTGTTGTCCGCCAAGCCTTCGGCGAAGTGGAATTCCCACAGCGGACGGTCGCGGTCCAGTGGCACCCCGGCAATCTGGCCGATCACCCCGTCGAGCTCCCGACGGCCACCCGGGGTGGGCACCCGAACGCGCCGCACATGATAGTCGAGGTCGACCTCGCAATTCTGCAGCCACATCGGGTGATGCAATCGCCACGGGATGTCGATCAGCTTGTAGCGCAACGGATCCAGCCGATGCAGTCGCCGGTGCAGCGTGCGCCGGAAAACGTCGAAGCTGACCTCGCCGTCGTAGCCGGCGGCGTCGACGATCGCCACCTTCAAGGTGTGGGTATGCAGGTTCGGCGTCTCGCTGTACAGCAGCATCGCGTCCATGCCGTTGAGCCGCTTCACCCGACCATTATTGCCCTGCACCCGCGGCCGTGAGAACAAAATTCTGGTTCGGCGGCACGCGCCGAGCCCGGCTTCGCGCCAGAACCACCCCCGGGCTCCACCCGCCCAACCCCTTGGTTGACAATCGACGCAAGACTCCATTCTTTTCGAAGTCCACGTGTCAAAGGAGACAAGACCATGGCTGAAGCCGTCATCGTCGAGGCAGTGCGTTCACCGATCGGCAAGCGCAACGGCGGATTGTCCGGGGTGCACCCGGCGGATCTTTCCGCGCAGGTGCTCAACGGCCTGGTCGACAAGGCGGGCGTCGACCCGGCCCTGGTCGACGACGTCATCTGGGGCTGCGTCATGCAGGCCGGCGAGCAGGCCCTCGACATCGGCCGCACCGCCCTGCTGACCGCCGGCTGGCCCGAGACCGTCCCGGGCGTGACCGTGGACCGCCAGTGCGGTTCAAGCCAGCAGTCGATCCACTTCGCGGCCGCCGGCGTGGTCGCCGGACACTACGACGTCGTCGTCGCCGGTGGTGTCGAGTCGATGTCGCGGACCCCGATGGGCGCCTCGCTGGCCAACGGCGGGCGCCCGTATCCCCAGGCCTTCCTGGACCGCTACCAAGGCCAGATCCCCAACCAGGGCATCGGCGCGGAGATGATCGCCGAGCAGTGGGGGTTCGACCGCA
Organism: Mycobacterium sp. 1245852.3; assembly: GCF_001669335.1. Taxonomy (NCBI): domain Bacteria; kingdom Bacillati; phylum Actinomycetota; class Actinomycetes; order Mycobacteriales; family Mycobacteriaceae; genus Mycobacterium; species Mycobacterium sp. 1245852.3. The sequence goes on from NZ_LZLL01000283.1 coordinate 26,450, forward strand.
CCACGCTGGACCAGTTCAGCCTCGACTCGCACGAAAAGGCTGCCGCCGCACAGGATTCCGGAGCTTTCGATGACCAGATCGTGGGCATCAAGGATCAGGACGGCAACGTGGTGCTCAAGGACGAAGGCATCCGCCGCGGCACCCCGATGGAGAAGATGGCCTCGCTGAAGCCGGCCTTCAAGGAGGACGGCGTGATCCACGCCGGCAACTCCTCGCAGATCTCCGACGGCTCGGCGGCGATCCTGTTCATGTCCGCCGAGAAGGCCAAGGAACTGGGGCTCAAGCCGATCGCCAAGGTGCACACCGCGACGCTGGCCGGAGCCGACCCGGTGATCATGCTGACCGCGCCCATCCCGGCCACCCAGAAGGTGCTCAAGCGGTCCGGGCTGTCCATCGGCGAGATCGGCGCCTACGAGGTCAACGAGGCGTTCGCGCCGGTCCCGCTGGCCTGGCTCAAGGACATCGGCGCCGACGAGAGCAAGCTCAACCCCAACGGTGGCGCAATCGCGCTGGGCCACCCGCTCGGCGGATCCGGTGCCCGGATCATGACCACCCTGCTGTATCACATGCGGGACAAGGGAATTCAGTACGGGCTGCAGACCATGTGTGAAGGTGGCGGCCAGGCCAACGCCACCATCGTGGAACTGTTGTGACCCAGCCGCCGGGGGCCCTGGCCGAGCGTCGGGGCAACGTGATGGTGATAACCATCAACCGGCCGGAAGCCCGCAACGCGGTGAACGCCGCCGTCAGCATCGGCCTCGGGGATGCGCTCGAAGAGGCGCAGCACGACCCCGAGGTGCGGGCGGTGGTGGTCACCGGCGCCGGCGACAAATCGTTCTGCGCCGGGGCCGACCTCAAGGCGATCGCGCGCCGGGAGAACCTGTATCACCCGGACCATCCCGAATGGGGCTTCGCCGGATACGTGCACCACTTCATCGACAAGCCCACGATCGCGGCGGTGAACGGTACCGCCCTGGGCGGTGGCACCGAGTTGGCACTGGCCAGCGATCTGGTGGTGGCCGACGAACGCGCGCAGTTCGGTTTGCCCGAGGTCAAGCGCGGGCTGATCGCCGCCGCGGGCGGCGTGTTCCGCATCGTCGAGCAGTTGCCCCGCAAGGTGGCGATGCGGCTGCTGCTGACCGGCGAACCGCTGTCCGCGGCCGCCGCCTGCGAATGGGGCCTGATCAACGAGGTCGTCGCGCCGGGCTCCGTGCTGGACGCCGCGCTCGCCCTGGCCGAGCGCGTCACCGTCAACGCGCCGCTGTCGGTGCAGGCCAGCAAGCGGGTGGCCTACGGAGTCGACGACGGTGTCGTCGTCGGTGACGAACCGGGCTGGGAGCGCACCATTCGCGAGATGAAGGCGCTGCTCAGGTCCGAGGACGCCAAAGAGGGGCCGCTGGCGTTCGCCGAGAAGCGGGAGCCGGTCTGGAAGGCGCGCTAGTGCCGGCGCGGTATCAGCGCTAATGCGCGAGGATGTTGACCCCGCGGCCGAACACCGCGGGTAGCAGCGCGCAGGTCGGGACGACCGCGCGGCGCACCGCCCGCGGCGTGCTGGCCAGCACCAGCGCGCGGGTGAGCAGCCGGTAATCGCGGGTGATCCGGTGCCACGCCGTCTCGTACGCGGCCGGCCTCTCGTTCACGATGGCGTCGACCGCCGCGGCGGACTGCTTGAACGCCAGGCTGATGCCCTCGCCGGTGAGCGCGTCCTCGTAGCCGGCCGCGTCCCCGACCAGCAGCACGCGCCCCGCCACCCGGCGCGAGACCACCTGCCGCAAGGGGCCGCAGCCGCGGGGCTGCCCGGGCTCGGCGCCGTGCAGCTGGCGGGCCAGCCGCGGGAACCACGCCGGGTCGGGCCGGCCGCGCGACAGGATGGCCACCCCGACCAGGTCGGGCTCGACCGGTGTCACGTACGCCTCGCCCCAGCGCGACCAGTGCACCTCGACGAATTCCGACCAGGCCGGTACCCGGTAGTGCCAACGCACGCCGTAGCGGCGCGGCGTCCCCGCGGTCGCGGTGATTCCGACGGCGCGACGCACCTGTGAATGCAGCCCGTCGGCGGCCACCAACCATTTCGCGCGCACGCCGGCGGCCGACACGCCGTGGGCGTCCTGCGCCACCTTCGTCACCCGCGCGCGGATCCAGTCGGTGTCCTGCTCCTTGGCGCGCGCGGCCAGCGCCGCGTGCAACGTCGTGCGGCGGACGCCGCGCCCCGGCCCGCCACGAAATTGCGCCTGCGCTCGCCGCCGCTCACTCACGTACGCGATCCCGTGAAAGGGCATGCCGACGGGATCCACGCCCAGCGAGGTCAATTCGGCCAAGCCGCCCGGCATCAACCCCTCGCCACACGCCTTGTCGATGGGGCCGTCGCGCGGTTCGGCCACGATCACCGAAAGTCCTTGGCGGCGAGCGTGTAACGCCGTCGCCAGCCCGCCCGGGCCGCCGCCGACGATCAACAGGTCCGCGTCGTAGGACATGAGCGCCGCTCCTCTCCCCCGCAAGCGGGAGGTGCCCCCGCATCGCTTCGCTCTGCATCGTCGCCAGCGCGGTCGCTCACGTGTAGCCCAACGCCGAGTTCTCCACCTGTAGACGCACCCTGAGCAACGCGGCGTTGGCCAGCGTGAACAGCGCCGCGGTCAGCCACGCCGTGTGCACCAGCGGCAGTGCCAAGCCTTCGGCCACCACTGCAACATAGTTCGGGTGGTGCAGCCAGCGGTAGGGACCCTGACGCACCAGCGGCGCCTGCGGCAGCACGATCACGCGGGTGTTCCATCGCCGGCCCAGCGTCGTGATGCACCACCAGCGCAGCGCCTGGCTGGCCACCACCACCGCCAGCATCGGCCAGCCCAGCCACGCGATGAAGGGCCGGTGCAGCGCCCACGGCTCGACGAGGCAGCCGACCAGCAACGCGGTGTGAATGGTCACCATCACCGGATAGTGGGACCGGCCAAACTCCTTGGCGCCCTGCGTAAACGACCATCGCGCATTGCGGGTGGACACCACCAGCTCCGCCACGCGCTCCAGCCCGACCGCCAGCACCAGCAGGTAATACATGGCTACAGTCTTTACCAGCTCTACCAGGCCAGCAGCACCAGCTCGGAGCAGAACGCCGGGCCCATCGCGATCATCAACCCCATCGAGCCGGGCGGGGGCGGATCGGCGAGGTTGGCCGCGAGCACGTCGAGCACCGAGACCGACGACAGATTGCCGTTCTCGCGCAACGAGTTTCGTGTGTGGTCGAGAGCGGCCGGGGGAAGGTCCAGGACGCTCTCGACGGTCTCTATCACCCGCGGGCCGCCCGGGTGGCACACCCAGGTCGTCACATCGCGCGGGGTCAGCCCGTGGTCGGCGAGGAAATCGCGGACGTCGTCGCCCAGATACTTCTCTGCGATGGTGGCGACGTCGGCGGACAGCACGATCCGGAAGCCGTCGGCGCCGATCTTCCAGCCCATGATCTCCTCGGTATCGGGATAGAGGTGGCTGCGGGTGGCCAGCACGCGGGGACCGGTGTGTTCGCGGCCGGCGCGGTTGGCGCCCTCGGTGATCACCACCGCCGCCCCGTCCCCGAACAGGCTGGTGGCGACGAGATTGGCGACCGACCTGTCCTGGCGTTGAACGGTCAGCGAGCACAGCTCCACCGCGAGCAGCGCGGCCGTGTGATCGGGGAAGGCGCGCAGGTAGTCGTGCATGCGCGCCACGCCCGCCGCACCGGCCACACACCCCAGGCCGAACAGCGGGACACGCTTGACGTCGGGGCGCAGCCCGACCCGCGTCGCCAGCCGCGCCTCCAGCGTGGGAACCGCCAGCCCGGTGACCGTCGTGGAAAACACGATGTCGAGCTCCGATGGCTTGACCTTGGCCTCATCCAGCGCGGCCACCAGCGCCTGCTCGCCCAGATCCAGCGCGACCTCGAGATAGGCGTCGTTGGCCTCGGTGAACCCGCTCAGCTCGCGATAGCGCGGCAGCCGCAACGCGGTGTTGCGGAACTCCACCCCGCTGCTCGACGCGAAACGGCGAAAGTCCGGACCGGCGATGTCGGTGAGCGCGCAGATGGCTTCGCTTTGGGTATAGCGATTGGGTGGAAACTTCACCGCAACGCCGGCAATGGACGGATTTCTCTGCGCGATGCCCGACGAGCCGGCGAATTCACGGCTTCCCCCATGGTCCATGTACAGGTGACGGTGCCGCGGCGCCGCCGGTTCAACTGAACACCGCGCGGGTGGCCCGCTTGGCGCAATCGTCCGACTCCTGCGCACGCCTCGAGCGGCGCGCGACGTGGTCCGGTTAGGGTCGGGGTATGCGGGCTCTGGTCACCGGTGCCACCGGTTATGTGGGATCACGCCTGGTCACCGCGCTGCTGGCCGATCAGCATCAGGTGGCGGCCGCGACTCGAAACCCGGCGCGGCTCAAGCGCTTCGGCTGGTTCGACGACGTCACGCCGGTGAAACTGGATGCCGCCGACCCTGCGTCGCTGGCGTCGGCGTTCGCCGGCTGCGGGCCCGTCGACGTGGCGTATTACCTGGTGCACGCGATCGGTCAGCCGGGTTTTCGCGATGCGGACAAAACCGCGGCGGCGAATTTCGCGGCGGCGGCTCGCGACGCCGGGCTGCGGCGCATCGTCTACCTGGGCGGCTTCGTGCCCGCCGACGAAGACCTGTCCGAGCACTTGACCAGCCGGGCCGAGGTGGCCGAGGCGCTCACCCTCCCGGACGGCCCCGAGCTGGTGTGGCTGGGCGCGGCGATCATCATCGGCGCCGGCTCGACGTCGTTCGAGATGATGCGCTACGTCGGCGACCGGTTCCCGCTGATCCCCATCCCGAGCTGGATGGACAACCCGATTGACCCCATCTCCATCCGCGACGTGCTGCACTACCTCGTCGCCGCGGCCGACCGGGACCTGGTGCCCGCCGGGGCATACGACATCGCCGGCCCCGAGACCACGTCCTACCGCGACCTGCTCAAGGCGTACGCGCGCGTCTCCGGGCGCTGGCACACCGGACTGCCGGTCGGCAGGATCGATACCACCTTGGCGTCGCTGATCACCGGCGTCGCGCTGCCGGTGCCGCACGGGCTGGCGGGGGATCTGGTCGAATCGCTGGACCACCCGATGGTGGCCTCCGCCAGCGGCCTGCGCGATCGGGTTCCCGACCCGCCCGGCGGCCTGCTGGGCATCGACGAATCCATGGCCCTGGCCCTGGCCGGCCAGTACAAGCACCGGCCGCGTCCGGTCAATGCGCTGGCCGACCCGCACCACCTCGCCAACACCGATCCCGCCTGGGCGGGTGGCGACGCGCTGCGCATCCGCCGACTCGCCCGTCGGGTCACCCCATCCGTCGTGCGGCCGACCCTGGGGCTGGTGAACAGGGTCCCCGGCCCGGTGGCCGGAGCGGTGCGCACCGGCCTCGACCTCCTGATTGCCCTGACCCCGAAGGTGCGTCCCGCATGAGCCAGTCGACGAGCCCGTACCACACCGACGTCCTCACCGAGGTCCGGCGTGCGATCACCAATGTGGCTGTGCCACATAATGAATCGCCCGGGGTGGTGCGGCGCCGGCGGGTCATCGTGGCCATCACGGTGGTCATCGGGGCCGGCGTGCTCGGGTTCTCGTTGCGGCGCCATCCGGGGGATGCAAGCTTTTACTGGCTGACGCTGGTGCTGGCGGCGGTGTGGACCGCGGGAGCGTTGGTCTCCGGCCCGCTGCATCTGGGCGGCATCTGCTGGCGGGGCCGAAACCAGCGGCCGGTCATCACCGGCACCGGGGTCGGCCTGCTGGTGGGTGGGGCGTTCATCGTAGGCGGGCTGATCGTTCGGCAGATCACTCCCGTGGCGGAGTTGATCACCCGGGTACTGCTCTACGCCCACCACGGGTGGTATCCGGTGATCGTGGCGATCACGCTGATCAACGGCGTCGCGGAGGAAGTCTTCTTTCGCGGGGCGCTCTACACCGCACTGGGCCGATATCACCCCGTGGTGATCTCGACCGTCCTCTATACGTGCGCGACGCTGGCCAGCGGCAACCCGATGCTCGGCTTCGCCGCGATCATCTTGGGAACGGTGTGCGCGTTCGAGCGCCGGGCCACCGGGGGCGTCCTGGCCCCGATGCTCACCCATTTGGTGTGGGGGCTGATCATGGTTCTCGTGCTGCCCCCGATGTTCGGTGTCTGACCTCGCTACCCGCGGACGCGACGACGTCGCGGGCAAAAGCGCGCGTCGCGGTGGAATGGGCGGGCCGAACGCACAGCCAGTACACCCGCCCGGGCAGGCCCCTGGGCAAAAAAGTAGATCGCTGGGTATAACGGGCGCCGCGGCCGTCTTGGCCGGTGATCGCAATCTCGAGCCACTCGCGTCCCGGAGCTCGCTTGGTGGAGCGCAGCCGCAGCAGGGTGCCCGCCGTGCGCTCCTCGACCTGCCAGTCGGCGGCGCGCGAGTTCACGACGTCCTCCACCGCCGACCAGAGCGCGCCCGGGTCGGCGGCGGTCGTGGCGGTTCGAACATCGGTGTAGACGATCTCGCCTGCCCAGTTCGGGTCCGTCGGCAGCGGGTCGGCCGGCTCGGACCGCAGCGACGACCAGGACGCATCGGGCAGGCCACGGCTGGCGCGGTGCAGCGCCAGCTCGACCGCGCGACGGTAACCCGTTAGCCCGCCCGGCGGCGGCGCGATGACGCCGTCGATGTCCGAATTGCGCATCACCGCATCGCATTCCAGCGATTCGACCAGCGGTCGCGCCAGCCCGGACGGAATCGGGGTCACGGTGCCCACCCAGAGGCTGGCGATCGTCGGGGTCAGGAACGGCAGCACGAACAGGTAGCGCCTGCCCAGCCCCGCGACCTCGGCGTAGACCCGCATCATGTCGCCGTATTCCAGCACGTCGGGGCCGCCGATATCCCAGGTGCGCGACGTCGGGACCGGGGCGGTCGCCGCGGCGGCCAGGTAGTACAGCACGTCGCGCACCGCGATCGGCTGGATCTTGTTGTGCACCCATTTCGGCGTGGTCATCACCGGTAACCGGTCGGTGAGGTGCCTGATCATCTCGAACGACGCCGACCCTGAGCCGATGACCACCCCGGCCTGCAACACGACGGTCTCGATGCCAGAGTCGATCAGCACGTCCCCGACCGCCTTGCGCGACGCGAGATGCGGTGAGAGATCACTCTTTTCGGGATGCAGCCCGCTCAGGTACACCACGCGCCGCACCCCGGCGCGCCGCGCGGCCGTCACGACGTTGCCGGCGGCGCGGGTTTCCTCGGCGGCGAAATCCTTGGAGCTGCCCATCGAATGGACGAGGTAGTACACCACGTCGATGCCGTCGAACGCGGCGGTCAGTGAATCGACGTCAGCGAGGTCCCCGCGCGCGACCTCCGCCTGTTGTCGCCACGGCACCTGCGCCAGCTTGTCGGGGTTGCGCGCCAGCGCACGGACGCGATGCCCCTCGTCCAGCAGCCGGGGCACCAGGCGCCCGCCGATGTAGCCGGTCGCTCCGGTCACCAGGCACCGCACCTGTTCGGGCATCGATCCTCCGTCGTTCGTCAGCGAGTCTGACGGGGAGGATTACCGCATCGCCGGGGGATTAAGCGTTGCGGTCGATCAGCGCCACAACTTAGCGGTCGGTGAAGTTGGCGGCGCGCCGCTGCTGGAAGGCCGTTGCGCCCTCGACGAAGTCGGGGGATTTCAGCAGCACCGACTGCCCGTCGAACTCGCGCTGCAGGGCCGGGTCCAACTGGGTCAGCGTGGCCGCGTTGATGGCCAGCTTGGTCTTGGCGAAGGCCACCGCCGGACCACCCAGCAGCCGGGCGATGACCTTGTCCACCTCGGCGTCGAAATCGCCGGCCGGATAGACCGCGGTGACCAGCCCCCACGACAACGCCTCGGCGGCCGTCAACCGTTCCGGAAGCAGCGCCATCTGCATGGCCCGGATGCGGCCGATCGCGGCCGCCACCAACGCCGACGCTCCGCCGTCGGGCATCAACCCGATCTTGGTGAAGGCGAGCATGAAAAAGGCGCTCTCCGAAGCCAATACGACGTCACAGGCCAGGGCGATGGAGACGCCGACGCCCGCCGCGGGTCCCTGAACGACGGCGACCACCGGGTGTGGCAGCGCGGTGATCGCGCGCACCAGCCGGTTGATCTCGAGGATGATCTCGTCCGGCGGGACGCCGCCGCCGTCGGAGACGTCTTCGGCGCTGATGCCCGCACCGGAGCTGAAGCCGCGTCCGGCGCCACCGATGCGCACCACCTTGACCTCGGGGTCGGTGGCCGCGTGCTCCAACGCGTCCGCGATGCCGGTGATCACCGGAATGGTCAGCGAGTTCAGGCTGTCGGGCCGGTTGATGGTCACCGACAACACGCCGTCGGACAGCGTGACGTCAAGGCCTGCGACGGGGGCGAGGGTGGCAATCGCGGATGAAGGCATGGGCTCACCATAAGTGACCGGGGTGCGCGGCCCTCCGGCACGGCTGCGAAGATGTCGAACGACCGGTTGTTTGGTAGCGAACGGCGTCAGAGCGGACGAAAGGTCGGTGGATCGTGGCTGGACCGTTGAAGGGACTGCGTGTTGTCGAGCTGGCCGGCATCGGCCCCGGCCCACACGCCGCGATGATCCTGGGGGACCTGGGCGCCGACGTGGTGCGCATCGACCGTCCCTCGTCGGGTCCCGGGGGCGTGGCGAAGGACGCCATGATGCGCAACCGGCGGGTGGTGACCGCCGACCTGAAATCCGACGAAGGCCGCGAGCGCGTCCTCAAGCTGATCGCCAAGGCCGACGTGCTAATCGAGGGGTACCGCCCGGGCGTCACCGAGCGGCTCGGCCTGGGCCCCGACGACTGCGCGAAGGTCAACGATCGGCTGGTGTACGCCCGGATGACCGGCTGGGGCCAGACCGGCCCGCGCAGCCAGCAGGCGGGTCACGACATCAACTACATCTCGCTGAACGGCATCCTGCACTCCATCGGCCGGGCCAACGAACGGCCGGTCCCGCCGCTGAACCTGGTCGGTGACTTCGGCGGCGGTTCGATGTTCTTGCTGCTCGGCATCCTGTCCGCGCTGTGGGAACGCCAGACCTCGGGCAAGGGACAGGTCGTCGACGCCGCGATGGTCGACGGCTCCAGCGTGCTGGTCCAGATGATGTGGCAGATGCGGGCCTCGGGCATGTGGACCGACGCGCGCGGCACCAACCTGCTCGACGGCGGCGCACCCTATTACGACACCTACGAGTGCGCCGACGGTCGCTACGTCGCGGTCGGCGCCATCGAGCCGCAGTTCTACGCCGCCATGCTGACCGGCCTCGGCCTGGACGGCGCCGACCTGCCCGGGCAGAACGACGTCGGCCGCTGGCCCGAACTGCGGGCCGCGCTGACCGAGAAGTTCGCCAGTCAGGACCGCGACCACTGGGCCAAGGTGTTCGCCGACTCCGACGCGTGCGTGACACCGGTGCTGGCCTTCGGTGAGGTGCAGACCGAGCCGCACATCACCGAGCGGAACACCTTCTACGAGGTGAACGGCGGCCTGCAGCCGCTGCCGGCGCCGCGGTTCTCCCGCACCGTGCCGGAGACACCGCGACCCGCGGCGCCGGTGACCGACGCCGAAGCGGTACTCAACGACTGGGTATAGTCCCAACCAACCAGTTGGCTGGAATCCAGGGAATCAGGGAAGGACTCGAATGGAGATCAAAGACGCCGTCGCCGTCGTCACCGGGGGAGCGTCGGGCCTGGGCCTGGCCACCACCAAGCGGCTGCTCGACCGCGGTGCCCAGGTGGTGGTCATCGACCTGCGCGGCGAAGAAGCGGTCCGAGAGCTGGGGGAGCGCGCGCGCTTCGTCGAGGCCGACGTCACCGATGAGGCCGCCGTCGGCAAGGCGCTGGACGCCGCCGAATCGATGGGCACGCTGCGGATCAACGTCAACTGCGCCGGCATCGGCAACGCCATCAAGACGCTGTCGAAGGACGGGCCGTTCCCGCTGGACGGGTTCAAGAAGGTGGTCGGGGTCAACCTGATCGGCACCTTTAACGTGCTGCGCCTCGCCGCCGAGCGCATCGCCAAGTCCGAGCCCGTCGGTCCCGAAGCAAGCCCGGAGCGTGGCGTCATCATCAACACCGCGTCGGTCGCCGCGTTCGAAGGCCAGATCGGCCAGGCCGCCTACTCGGCGTCCAAGGGCGGCGTGGTCGGGATGACCCTGCCGATCGCGCGCGACCTGTCCCGCGAGCTCATCCGCGTGGTGACGATCGCGCCGGGGCTGTTCAAGACTCCGCTGCTGGGCTCGCTGCCCGAGGAGGCGCAGAAGTCGCTGGGCAAGCAGGTGCCCCACCCTGCCCGGCTGGGTGACCCGGACGAGTACGGCGCGCTGGCCGTCCACATCGTGGAGAACCCGATGCTCAACGGCGAAGTCATCCGCCTGGACGGCGCCATTCGCATGGCGCCCCGCTGAGCCGCATCCCGTTCAGCAAGACGAAAGCCCCCCGCATCGGCGGGGGGCTTTCATTACCAGGCGCAATGATTACTTACGGAACCATCGACTGACGTTGGGTTCGGCCATCAATAGGCGGGCGAGCATGCTCATGGTCGGCCTCAGCTCGCGGCTTGCAGTTCGTCGAACTGCTCCGAGGTCTCGCCTTCCACCAGGACGTCGCCGTGGTAGAGGGCATCGAAGTCAACTTTGATGACGTCGGCACTTGTGTCGTCGATCCACATGACACTGAGCGTATGGGCCACCATTAAGGAATCTTTGAGTCACGATTCGGAAAATCTTGGCAATTTACCGGCGGGTAGGTTGACCGGCGGCTGCGCCACGATTTGGCCCGTGAGCTGCTTAGTTACGGCACATTTTTCTGGCCGGACTCTTACTGTCGGCGCGGTTTAAAACGCGGCATTGAACGGTTCAGCCGGTCGCTTCCGTGTTTAGGGCAGAACACTGTTTGACGCGTGGAAATTAGCGTTTGTTACGTTGTCGCCGGTAAGCCAGCGGCCAGCGCAACGGGGCACCGGCAGCGGAAGGGCTCGAAATGCTGCAGAAGATCGCCCGAGTCGCCATCAGGGCGCCCCGCCGCATCCTCGCGATCGGCGTCCTGGTCTTCATCGCCGCCGCGATCTTCGGCGTCCCCGTCGCCAAGAGCCTGTCGCCGGGCGGTTTCCAGGACCCCGACTCCGAGTCGGCCCACGCCATCGGCGTGTTGAGCGACAAATTCGGCCAGAGCGGCCAGCAGGTGCTGATCCTGGTGACCGCCCCGGGCGGCAGCGATAGCGAGCAGGCCCGCAAGGTGGGCACCGACCTCGTCGACCAGCTGCAACGGTCCCCGCTGGTCTACAACGTCTCCTCGCCGTGGACCGCCCCGCCCCAGGCCGCGGCCGACCTGATGAGCCGCGACGGCAAGTCCGGGCTCGTCGTCGTCAACCTCAAAGGCGGCGAGAACTACGCGCAGAGCAACGCCCAGACCCTGGCCGACCAATACATCCACGACCGCGACGGCGTCACCGTCCGCGCCGGCGGCGCGGCGATGCAGTACGCGCAGATCAACACGCAGAACCAGGCCGACTTGCTGGTCATGGAGATGATCGCGCTGCCGCTGAGCTTCCTGGTGCTGATCTGGGTGTTCGGCGGGCTGCTGGCCGCGGCGTTACCGATGGCGCTGGGCGCGTTGGCCGTCGTCGGTTCGATGTCGGTGCTGCGCCTCATAACCTTCAACACCGAAGTGTCGATCTTCGCCCTCAACCTGAGCACCGCCCTTGGCCTGGCCCTGGCGATCGACTACACCCTGCTGATCATCAGCCGCTACCGCGACGAATTGGCCGAGGGCCACGACCGGGAGCAAGCGCTCATCCGGACCATGGCCACCTCCGGGCGCACCGTGCTGTTCTCCGCGGTCACCGTGGCGTTGTCGATGTCGGCGACGGTGGCGTTCCCGATGTACTTCCTCAAGTCGTTCGCCTACGCCGGCGTGGCGACCGTCGCCTTCGTCGCGGCCGCCTCGATCGTGCTCACCCCGGCCGCGATCGTGCTGTTGGGCCCGCGGCTGGACGCGTTCGACGTGCGCCGGTTCTTGCGGCGAACGCTGCTCAAAAAGAAGCGCCCGGATGCGGTGCACAAGCCCGTCGAGCAACTGTTCTGGTACCGGTCCACCAAGTTCGTGATGCGCCGCTGGGCCCCGATCGGGCTGACCGTCGTCGCGCTGCTGTTGCTGCTCGGATACCCGTTCTTGCGTGTGACCTGGGGTTTCCCCGATGACCGGGTGCTGCCGCAGTCGGCGTCGGCGCATCAGGTCGGTGATCGGCTGCGCAACGACTTCGCGCACGACTCGGCGACTTCGGTGCCCGTCGTCATCCCCGACGCCATCGGCCTGAACCCGACGGACCTCGACTCCTATGCCGCCGCCCTGTCCCGGGTCGCCGACGTGTCGTCGGTGTCCGCCCCCGGCGGCACCTTCGCCGCGGGCAACCGGGTGGGACCGCCGGCCGGGCCCACCGGGCTGGCCGGCGGCAGCGCCTTTCTGACCGTCAGCAGCACCGCGCCGCTGTTCTCGACGGCGAACGACGCCCAACTCCGGCGGCTGCACGAGGTGCCCAGACCCGGGGGCCGATCCGTCGAGATGGGCGGGGTGGCACAGGTCAACCGTGACAGCGTCGACGCCGTGACCGACCGGCTGCCGCTGGTGCTCGGGCTGATGGCGGCGATCACCTTTGTGTTGCTGTTTCTGCTCACCGGCAGCGTGCTGCTGCCGGCCAAGGCGCTGGCCTGCAACTTCCTGTCGTTGACGGCGGCGTTCGGCGCGCTGGTGTGGATCTTCCAGGACGGCCATCTCGGCGCGCTCGGCACCACGCCCAGCGGGACGCTGGTGGCCAACATGCCGGTGCTGCTGTTCTGCATCGCCTTCGGGCTGTCCATGGACTACGAGGTCTTCCTGCTCTCCCGGATCCGCGAATACTGGCTGGCGTCCGGCGCCGCCCGGCCGGCGAGGCCGACCGCGAAACAGGCCCACGCCGCCAACGACGAAAGCGTGGCGCTCGGCGTCGCCCGCACCGGCCGGGTGATCACCGCGGCCGCGTTGGTGATGTCGATGTCCTTCGCCGCCCTGATCGCGGCGCACGTCTCGTTCATGCGGATGTTCGGCCTCGGCCTGACGCTCGCGGTGTTCGCCGACGCCACCCTGGTGCGGATGGTGGTCGTGCCGGCCTTCATGCACGTGATGGGCCGGTGGAATTGGTGGGCGCCCAGGCCCCTAGCGTGGCTGCACGACCGGTTCGGCATCAGCGAGGGAGCGGCCGCCGAAACCGGGGATCATCTCGGGCCGGTGCCGGATCGCGTCGAGCTCCCGGCGCCGGTGGTTGCCGAGCCGGTACCCAATATCGGTTAACGCCGACCGTCGGGTCGTGGGGAACCTATTGTGGGGCGCAAGCGAGTCGGAAGGTTCACAACGGTATGACAACGGTGGTCGACAACCCCTTCTTCGCGCGGGTCTGGCCGGTCGTCGCCACCCATGAAGCCGAGGCGATCCGGGCGATGCGTCGGGAAAATCTGGCCGGCCTGTCGGGTCGCGTGCTCGAAGTCGGCGCGGGCATCGGCACCAACTTTCCGCACTACCCGGACTCGGTCGACGAGGTGATCGCGGTGGAACCCGAACCGCGGCTGGCCGCGCAGGCCCGCGCCGCGGCGCAGGCCGTTCCCCTCCGCGTCATCGTCACCGGCGAGACGGTCGAGGCGTTCAGCGGCGCCGAGCCGTTCGACGCGGTGGTGTGCTCGCTGGTGTTGTGCTCGGTCCGCGATCCCGAAAGCGTTCTGCGGAGGCTGTTTTCGCTGTTGCGGCCGGGCGGGGAGCTGCGCTATCTGGAGCACATCGCCAGTGCCGGTGCGCGGGGCCGCTTTCAGCGTTTCGTCGATGCGACGGTGTGGCCGCGGCTGTTCGGCAACTGCCACACCCATCGGGACACCGAGCGCTCGATCGTCGAGGCGGGCTTCGAAGTCGACACGTCGCGGCGGGAGTTCACGTTGCCGGCCTGGGCGCCGATGCCGGTCTCGGAGTTACTGCTCGGCCGCGCGCGCCGCCCCTGACCGGCCGGCCCGATCAGTTCAACAGGGCCGGTAGCCGCTGCAACAACCCGGGCAGCGCCTGGCTGGCCGTCTCGCGCATGCTGATCGTCACGCTGCCCGACAGCGGAGTGACCTCGGGATTGACCTCGATGACGGCGGTGCCGCGCGACAGCGCCAACTCGGCCAGCCCGGCCGCCGGATACACGATCGCCGAGGTGCCGACCACCACCATCACGTCGGCGGCCTCGGTCGCCTCCACCGCGCGCCGCCACGGCTCGTCGGGCAACTGTTCGCCGAACCACACGATGTCGGGTCTGATCAGGCCGCCGCAGCGGCACACCGGGGGTTCCACCTCCAGCGCCGGTTCGGTCATCGCGGGCAGCGCCCCGGAGTAGGCCATACCGCAACTCGCGCAACGGAATTCGAACAGACTGCCGTGTAGGTGATGCACCGACCGGCTGCCCGCGCGCTCGTGCAGGTCGTCGACGTTCTGGGTGATGACGCTGACCTGGGCGTCGTCCTGCCAGGCGGCGATGGCTCGATGACCCGCGTTCGGTTGGACATCGGCGACCAGATAGTGGCGCCACAGATACCAGCCCCATACCCGCTGCGGATTGTCGCGCCAGCCCTGCGTGCTGGATAGCTCGTAAGGGTCGAAGCGGGCCCACAATCCGTTCTGGTCATCGCGAAAGGTCGGCACACCGCTCTCCGCGGAGATTCCCGCGCCGCTGAGCACCGCTACTCGCATCCCACCAAGATAGCCGGGGGTGGGGGATACTGAACGGGTGGAGCTCGGTGACTGGTTGAAGGTCGACATGAAGGCGGGAAAGCCGTTGTTCGACCAGCTGCGCACGCAGGTCATCGAGGGAGTTCGGGAGGGCGCGTTGCCGCCCGGCACGCGCCTGCCCACGGTGCGCGATCTGGCCGGCCAGCTCGGCGTCGCCGTCAACACCGTGGCGCGCGCCTACCGCGAGCTGGAAACCTCCGCCATCATCGAAACCCGGGGCCGCTTCGGCACTTTCATCGCGCGCTACGACCCGACCGACGCCGCGATGGCGGCCGCGGCCCGCGAATACGTCCGCGTCGCACGCGGACTGGGGTTGGACAAAGCCGACGCGGTGCGCTACATCGAAGCGGTGCCCGACGAGTAAGGCGAGCGTCGAAAGACCTTGTCGCACAGGCGCTTTAGCTCACGTCTCAGCGCAACACCTTGTCCAGCGTACGCAGGTTGCGTGTCGTGGTCGACGACTTGTACCGCGGCTTACCCATCGTCTTGCCGATGGTGCTGTCCAGCGTGGCGCCCTTGGGGACCTGCCAATAGATCACGCCGTCACCGCGGCTGATCTTCTCGTCGGCACCCGCCTTGTCGGCCAGCGCGGCGAGCTCGTCGAGCATTGTCTTATCGGCGACGAACGTGACGTAGGACTGGTAGCCGTCGACCTCGCGCTCGAACGGATAGGCGTCGACCAGGGCGCGCACCGTGTCGACGTCATAGGCCAGCACCCACGCGTCGTAGCCGAACCGGTCCCGCAACGCGGCCTCGGCCTTCTTGCGCACCGACGCCACCCCGGCGGTCGACTCCAGCAGCACGTTGCCGGTGGCCAGGATGGTCCGGACCTGGGTGAACCCGGCGTCGGTCAGAGCCGCCGCCACCTCGGCCATCTTGAGGTTGACGCCCCCGACGTTGACGCCACGCAGGAACGCCGCGTACTTGGTCATGCCCCGATTCCACCAGGTCGGCCGCGCAACGATAATCCCGGGCCGCGCGTCCCGCTGCGACGTAGGCTTTCGTCATGGGACGCCAAGTCTTCGACGACAAATTGCTGGCCTTGATCAGTGGACACTCCCTCGGGGTACTGGCCACCATCAAGCGCGACGGGCGGCCGCAGCTGTCGAACGTGAGCTATCACTTCGACCCGCGCAACGTGGTGATCCAGGTGTCGATCACCGAGCCACGCGCCAAGACCCGCAACCTGCGTCGGGACCCACGGGCCTCGATCCTGGTCGACGCCGACGACGGCTGGTCGTATGCCGTCGCCGAGGGCACCGCCGAGTTGACGCCGCCGGCGGCCGCACCCGACGACGACACCGTGGAGGCGCTGATTGCGTTGTACCGCAACATCGCCGGTGAGCACCCGGACTGGGACGAATACCGGCAAGCCATGGTCACCGACCGGCGGGTGTTGCTGACGCTGCCGATCTCGCATGTCTATGGCATGCCGCCGGGCATGCGCTAGCCGCGCCGCCCGCCCAACCGTTTCGGCACACCCGGGCTAGGCTCCCCCTATGGCCGCATCGAATGCCCCGCAAGGTTCAAAGCCGTCGGAGTCGTCGGGGGCCGGGTCGCCCGGGTCGGACGACGACACCAAGCGCAAATTCCGTGAAGCCCTGGACCGCAAGATGGCGAAATCCGCGAGCGGCTCCGATCACAAGGACGGCGCCGGCAAGCAAACGCGCGCGCACGGCGCCGTGGGCAACCGCCGGGAATTTCGCCGCAAGAGCGGCTGACGACCCCGTGCCGCGGCGGCCGGTTTCCCTTGCCGGGTTCAGCCTTAAGGCGCGGTGAACAGGCCGACCGACGGGTCGGCTTGGCCGGGTTGGCCGCGCAGGCTTCCCCGGGTGCTGGGGTGGGCGAAGTTCACTTGGGACGGGTCGTTCTGGTAGGCCCAATCCGCCACGATGGTGCGTTGACTGAACTTCCAGCGGCCCTCGTGCCTGGCGTAGCTGTCCAGGTACCGGCCGCCGATGATGACGTCGATGTTGCGTTCGGGGCCGGCGAAGGTGTGGAACACCAGGCAGTAGATCTCGCCGCGGGCCGTGTCGCCGTCCACCACGAAGTTCGTCGTGGTGATGTTGTGTTGCGAGACAAGCACATACGGTTCGGCCGCTTGCAGTTGCGCGATGAACTGCTCGACGCCGCCGTCGGAAAACGAGCCGTGCGAGTCCGTCGCGTCGGGGTGATACAGGCCGCGAAGGGCGGCGTAGTCGGCGCGGTCGACCGCTCGGCAATAAGCGGTGACGAGCTGATGCAGTTCGTCGCGGGCCAGCATCAGTGCCAACTTGGCCTCATCCACCACCACGCCACGATAACGCGGTGATCGGCGGTGAGTAATCTTGCGACCAATAGCGTCCGCGGTCCCAGGGTGCCTGCGCGAAAGGAAGATCGTTGACGGTGAATCTCTGCCTCGCTCAGGATCCCGAGGCCGACAGGCTGCTGGACGAGAGCCCGTTGGCGTTGCTCATCGGGATGGTTCTGGATCAGCAGGTTCCCTTCGAGACGGCATTCGCCGGACCGAAGAAGATCGCCGAGCGGATGGGCAGCTTCCCGGATCTTTCGGCCGCCGAAATCGCGGACTACGACCCGGACAAGTTCGCCGCGTTGTGCTCGCAAACCCCTGCGATACACCGCTTTCCGGGGTCGATGGCCAAGCGCATCCAGGCGCTGGCCCAGATCATCGTGGACCGCTACGACGGCGACGCGGCCGGATTGTGGACGGCCGGTGACCCCGACGGGAGCGAGCTGCTGCGGCGGATCAAGGGGTTGCCGGGATTCGGGGACGTGAAGGCCAAGATCTTCTTGGCCCTGCTGGGCAAGCAGTACGGCGTGACGCCGAAGGGCTGGCGCGCCGCGGCGGGGGACTTCGGCCGGGCGGGTTCGCACATCTCCGTCGCCGATATCGTCGATGCAAAGTCGATGGGAAAAGTGCGCGCGTACAAAAAGCAAATGAAAGCGGCAGCCAAAGCGGCGAAGTAGCAGGTCCACAGAAGGGAAGGGCGACAACGTGAAGACACACATAACGTGTCCGTGCGGCGAAGCCATCGTCGGCAAGGACGAGGACGAACTGGTCGAATTGACCCAGGCGCACCTCGCCAGCGTTCATCCTGGCCTCGAGTACGACCGCGACGCCATCCTGTTCATGGCGTACTGACGAGAACGCGCGTGCCCCCCGGTCGGGACACGCGCGTTCAAGGCGGTGCGGCGGTGTGGTCTGCTACGGCACCACCGTCGAGCCGATCGTGGGCATGAACTGGCACTGCTTTTCCTTGGTGGTGACCTGCCCGAAGATCGTCGACATGATGCTGCCCGAACCGGTGTCGGCGATCGCGCTCAGCGTCGTCGGCCCCTCCGGGTTGATATCCGGACGCGGCTTGAGTGCGACGGTCCCCGACTTGCCGGTGGTCAGGTTCACCCAGGTGACGTTCAGCGGCAGCTTCTGCACCTCGGCCGGTCCGGGGGTGCCGACCGCGGTGAACACGTAGGCGGTCTGGCCGGGCCCGGGGCCGGGGAGCGGAATCTTGGCCGGCCCCGCGACCGACAGCGCGGTCGCGATGGCGCTCGTGCCGTCCGCCAGGCAGTTGGTGCCGATGGACGGGTACATGAAGTCCTGCGTGGGCGGCGTGTCAGCGCCGAACCCCGGAGCCGCCGCCGCGGGAGCGGCGTCCGGTGCGGGCGCGGGCGCCGGTGCCGGCGCCGGGGCGGCTTCCGGTGCGGCCGGGGCCGCGGGTGGTGCCGCGGCCGGGGCCGGTGGCGCCGGGATGGGTGCCGCGACGGGCACGTTGGCCGGTTGGGCGGGCGCGGGTGCGGCGGGTGCCGCCGCCGGCGCGGGACCGGCCGCATGGGCCGGATCGATGCCGGCCGGCAGGTGCGCCTCGGGTGCCGGAGCGGCCGCGGGTGCCGGCGCGGGCGCCGGAGCCGCGGCGGGTGCCGGTGCGGCGGGTGCCGCCTCGGGGACTGGGCCGGCCGCGTGCGCCGGGTCGATGCCGGCCGGCAGGTGAGCCTGCAGACCGGGCTCTACCCCCGCCGCGGGCACGTGTTGCACCGGCGCGCTCGGTTCGGCGACGAATTGATTGACCGCCGCCGCAACGTTTTTCGACTCGTTGGGCGTGCTCGGGTTGTGGGCGAAGGCTTGTGCCGCGGCCATCAGCAGCTGTGTCGCCTGCTGCGGGTCGGTGGCCGCTTGTTGGATGAGGGGGCTCAGCTGCGACAGGGCAGGCAGACCCGGCAGCCCTTGGGCCGCATTCGGTTGCGGTATCGGCTGCGGCGCCGCCGGGTCGGCTGTCGCGCTCGGGCAGAGCCCGAACGCGACAGCCGATGCCGTGACGACAGCGGCCAAACCTTTGGACAGATTCCAAGTGGTTGCCACGGTGTCCTCCGGTTGTCAGTAGTGGTTTAGCCGGTTACGGAACTGATCAGGGCAGGGCGGCCAGCAGCGGCGCTGCCGGTCCGGCGGGGCTGGCCGCCGGTGCCGCCGGTGCCGCGGGTGCGGCCGGGGCCTGTCCCGAGGCGAGCGCCGGCAGGTCCTGCGGGAGCGTCACTTTCGGAGGCACGCTGACCGGCAGGCCGGCCGGCATCGCCGGCATGTTGACCTGCGCCTGCGGAAGCTGCGGAGCCGGCGGAGTGGCCGGTGCCGCGGGTGCCGACAGACCCGGGATCGTCGGGAGGCCCGGGATCGACGGGGCGGCCGGAGCGGCGGGACCCGCAGCCGCCGGCTGCGCACCCGTCAGGCCCTGGATCATCCCCGGAATGCCACCGGTCGCCGAAGACGGCGCGGCGGGCGTCGCCGACTGCGCCAGCCCCGGAAGGAAGGGGTTGGCCGCCGGTGAAGGCACCTGGGCGGCGGGGCTGGTCGGCGAGGTCAGTCCGGGAATCGACGGAAGACCCGCCGCCGGAGCCGCCGGCGTTGCCGGCGGGGTGGCCGCCGGGACACCCGGGAAGCTGATACCCGGGGTGGCCGGAGCCGCCGGCGGCGTGGCGCCGAGTGCGGTCGCGAGGTTCTGCAGGATTTGCGGTGCGTTGGCCGCAGAACTGATCAGCTGCTGCGGAATGTTCGGCACGGCCGGGGCCGGCACCGGATCGGCGTGGGCGATACCGCCCGTCAATAGCGCTGCGGACGAACCGACCACGACGGCGGCTGCACGCATGTAAGTCCAGATGGTTGGCATGACTCTCCCTGATTGATCGATTACAGGTTCGGCGCTGAAGTTACTTTGATGCAGATGGGACTCAAGTGACACGTGTGGCATTTATGAACTCGTTACGGATACGAGTGAGACCGGTGACCGAATGCGCGGAATGCGCGCTCCTAGGGGTGATGTGCGGCCCGACGGCGCCGCGCCGCCCGTCGTGCTCGCTAAAGTCGGGCGGATAGACACCACCTCGGCCGCTCCGGCGGCACCCCATCCGCAGCGGTTGGCAAGTCTGCTTGCCGCGGCCGCGCCGATGCTGCTCATCGCGAGCATCGCCGCGCGGCTGGCCTGGACGTACCTGGCCCCCAACGGCGCGAACTTCGTCGACCTGCACGTGTACCTCGGCGGATCCGCCGCCATCGACCACCCCGGCAGCCTGTACAGCTACGTCTACGCCGACCAGACGCCGGACTTCCCGCTGCCGTTCACCTACCCGCCGTTCGCGGCCGTCGTCTTCTACCCGCTACACCTGTTGCCGTTCGGCCTGGCCGCCTTCCTGTGGCAGATCGCCACCATGGCGGCGCTGTACGGCGCGATCCGGCTCAGCCAGCGCCTGATCGGCGTGGCGGCCGGCGCCACCGGCCGGCGTGTCGCGATGTTGTGGACGGCGGTCGCCATCTGGATCGAGCCGCTGCGCAGCACGTTCGACTACGGACAGGTCAACGTGCTGCTGATGACCGCGGTGCTGTGGGCGGTGTGCAGCACGCGGTGGTGGCTGTCGGGGTCGTTGGTCGGCGTGGCGGCCGGAATCAAGTTGACCCCCGCGATCTCCGGCGTCTATCTGGTCGGCGCGCGCCGGTGGGGTGCCGCGGTGTTCTCGGCGGTCGTTTTCGTTGCGACCATTGGGATTTCGGTCCTGGTCGTCGGCGATCAGACGCGCTACTACTTCACCGACCTGCTGGGCGACGCCCACCGGGTGGGTCCCATCGCGACGTCGTTCAATCAGTCCTGGCGCGGGGGCATTTCGCGGATCCTGGGCCACGACGTGGGATTCGGCCCGCTGCTGGTGGCCGCCCTTGCCGTCACCGCGGTGCTGGCCGTCCTGGCCTGGCGCGCCCTGGATCCCGCCGATCGGCTGGGCAGGCTCTTGGTGGTCGAGCTGTTCGGGCTGCTGCTCTCACCGATCTCCTGGACCCATCACTGGGTGTGGCTGGTGCCCCTGATGATCTGGGCGATCCACGGCCCGGTGCGCGAGCAACCGGGAGCGCGCATCGTGGGCTGGGGCTGGCTGGCCCTCACGGTGGTCGGCGTCCCCTGGTTGCTGAGTTTCGCCCAACCGACGATCTGGCAGATAAGCCGCCCGTGGTATCTGGCCTGGGCCGGGTTGATCTACATCGTCGGCGCGGTGGCGACGCTGATCTGGATCGCGACCACCCGTGCGCCGCGCCGCGGGGACTGCGCCGAGCGTCACGCCGGTGAGACGGCCGACGGCGCGCGTCCGGCCGGCGTGAGCGCCGACGCAGGCGAGGGCCGCATTGACTAGCTGTCGACGATGCCGTTGATGTCGCGGGCCATGTCGATGTCGTTTTGGGTGATGCCGCCCTCGGAGTGCGTGACAAGCGCGAAAGTGACTGTCCGCCAACGAATGTCGATGTCCGGGTGATGGTCCTTGCTCTCGGCGTGCTCGCCCACCCGGCGGACGGCGTCGATGCCGGCCAGGAAACTCGGAAATTTGATCGAGCGGCGCAGGGCGCCGTCGGCGCGCTCCCATCCATCCAGTTCGGGCAGCGCGGCGTCCACTTGCTCGTCCGTTAACACGGCCATAGGGGACTCGTCCTCTCGGATAGCGGGTTGATCGAGGGGCGGCTTGACCTCCCCGCGAAGGTGGTCGCCTACGAGGCTACGGCGGGAGTGCCCGGTGCTGGGTTCTTCTGGTCCAGCGCCACCACGACGCCCGCCGCCGGCAGGCTCTGTCGTTGCTGGTAGGCGGACTCCAGGCTGGCGGGAACCCCCTGGAGGTCGCGGGCGACGCCCATCAGCTCTTCCAGAATCATGATCCGTTGCTGATTCGCCTCGTCCATCGCCCGATGCGCTCGCTCGTCGAATTCGTGAGCTTTCTGCTTCGCGTCGGCGAGCAGCTGCTCACGGTCCTGCTGGGCTTGCTGCCACGCCTCGTCGATCAACGACTGGGCTTCGGCCCGCATCCCGGCGAGGTCGGCGTCGAGCTTTTTCCTGGTCTCCTCGCATTCGGCTTCGAGCGCTTTTCGCTGCGCGGCCATGTGCTCCAACAACTCTCGATGTTCTTGGCGCGCGGCCTCGACCTCGCCCGCCGCATCCGCGAGCAGGGCATCCGCCTCGGCGCGGGCCTCGGCCTGCATCCGGGAGACCTCGTCGAGGGCGCGCCGCAGCAGCTTCGCCATCCGATGTTGCATCGCGTAGGGCGTCGGTGACGTGTCCGACAGGGCGGCGACCTCATCCTTGAGGCAGGCGACCTCGATCCGCAGCGCGGCCGCTTCGTTGCTGGATTCGTCTCGTTGGGACCGCAGGTTCAGGACTTCGTCGATCAGCAACTTCTCCTTGGCGAGCAGCGCCTCGATGTAGGGGTCGACCAGAGCCGGGTCATAGCCCCGAAAGATTCGAGTGAACGACTTGGTGGGTGCGGTGATCATTGCCAACTCCCCTCATTGGAAGTGCCTGTAGTGGTCGTGACCGACTAGGGTCGAGTATTCCACGGCTGCGCCCAAACCGTAAGAGAGCCGTTGTGTCCCAAGGGAATTCGACGGCGTTGTCGGCCCGAATGGCTGTCCCCGCGCCATTTTGCCGCCGAGGCCGCATGGCCGTTGCCGCGAGGGTGGCACGGCGTCCGCCATCGCATGCGGTCCCGAACCCGTCCGGATCCCAACGGCGGTCCCGAGCGGTGGGCGCGTCACAACGGGCGCCGTATACCGTGACTGGCCATGCCGACCCAGATCGTCGTCGCCGGCGCCCTCATCCGCGACGCCAAGGTCTTGGTGGCACAACGCGTCCGTCCGCCGGAGCTGGCCGGCCGTTGGGAGCTGCCCGGCGGCAAGGTCGGGCCCGGCGAAACGGAGCGCGACGCGCTGGCCCGCGAGTTGGCCGAGGAATTGGGTCTTGGGGTGCGCGACGTCGCGGTGGGCGGCCGGCTCGGCGACGACATCGTGGTCGACGGCGGGTTCACGCTGCGCGCCTACCGCGTGCGCCTGGTCCGGGGCGAACCCGACGCGCGCGACCATCGGGCGGTGCGCTGGATCACCGCCGCTGAGCTGCACGATCTGGACTGGGTGCCGGCCGATCGCGGCTGGCTGGCGGACCTGAACGCAGCTCTCTAGGAGCTACCTCATAACAGGTCCACAGAGTTCCGGCAGCTTATGTACAGCCGCGTGGCAGGTCCTCGCAGTGAACTGAATAGAACAATATGACTTGTAGTAACGACGCCACACGAAGCTGCCCTGGATGTGCGTGCCGATAGCGAGCCGAATGCTTGTTCAGACCGTGCGGTCGCGGCCCCGGTGCTCCGACGGCCGGCATTGCGCTGCCCGAAAACCACTGCTCATGACGCCTTTTTCGAACGATCGCCCGCGGGCGGCGAACCGGATTTCACCCCCGACCCAGACCTATGCTGGTGCTGTATCGCCGCCCAGCCCGCGGGCCCGCCATGCCGAGCGCTGAGCCGATCCGAGCTGGTGCGGGCGGGCGGATCCGTGGGCTGACTGCCAAACACGACGCACCTGGGGTCGAACGCACGGCCCGGCGACGAGGCGCGACGCTACCGAATCGGAGGAGTACTTCTTGACTGTCACACCTCACATCGGCGGAGTGCTCGAGGAACTCCTGGAGCGCAGCGGAAGGTTCTTCACCCCCGGCGAGATCTCGGCCGACCTGCGCACGATCACCCGGGAGGGCGGTCGTGAAGCCGACGTGTTCTACCGCGACCGGTGGAGCCACGACAAGGTGGTTCGCTCGACGCACGGGGTGAACTGCACCGGATCGTGCTCGTGGAAGATCTACGTCAAGGACGGGATCATCACCTGGGAGACCCAGCAGACCGACTACCCGTCGGTGGGCCCGGACCGGCCCGAGTACGAGCCGCGCGGCTGTCCCCGTGGCGCGTCGTTCTCGTGGTACAGCTACTCGCCCACCCGGGTGCGCTACCCCTACGCCCGCGGCGTGCTGATCGAGATGTACCGCGAGGCCAAGGCGCGCCTGGGCGACCCGGTGCTGGCCTGGGCCGACATCCAGGCCGATCCCGAACGACGTCGTCGCTACCAGCGGGCCCGCGGGAAGGGCGGCCTGGTTCGGGTCACCTGGGCCGAGGCCACCGAGCTGATCGCCGCCGCCCACGTGCACACCATCAAGACCTATGGACCGGATCGGGTCGCCGGATTCTCTCCGATTCCGGCGATGTCGATGGTGTCCTACACCGCGGGCTCGCGGTTCTTCGAGCTGATCGGCGCGCCCATGACGTCGTTCTACGACTGGTATGCCGACCTGCCGGTC
>NZ_LZLL01000284.1:0-8381 GCF_001669335.1 Mycobacterium sp. 1245852.3
TCGTCGGTGATATCGAGGAATCGCGCGTAGGTCGACCCGCCGACATTGTTGACCAGAATGTCGATGCGACCGAGGCGCTCCATGGCCGTGCTGACGACCCGCTCTGAATCCGGACGACTCATCGCGTCCGCGACGAGCGCCAGCCCCTTGCCGCCGGCGGCCTCGATACCCGCAATCGTGCCAACGATATCCGCCTCGGTCCGCGCGGTCCCGACCACGGTGGCGCCCGCCTCCGCCAGCACCCGGGCGATGCCCGCACCCACACCCTTGCCGGCTCCGGTGACGATCGCGACCTGTCCGTCCAGCCTGAACTGCTCCAACGCCATGCCGGCTCCTCCGATGTGCGGTGTGGTGCGCGTTCAATCTATGAATATTGCTGACTAAAGTCAACGAACTTTGGACGCAGATATCCGCCGTGGCGGGTGGCGCTCGACAATGACACGTTGTGCAAGCGTTTTTGGTCGACACACGGCATACTGGTCGGGGTTAGCCTCGAAATCCTGGCATGAGTCAGGTCAACCGTGAGGGAAGCAATGGCTGTGACGGACCGGCTGTCGGCACGAGAAGCTAAGCGCCTGCAGACGCGGGAGCGATTGATGGGCGCCGCAATCGGCGAGTTCGCCCGCGCCGGGATGGCCGAGGCCGACGTGGGGGCCATTGTGGCCGCGGCCGGCGTGGCCCACGGGACTTTCTTCTTCCACTTCCCCACCAAAGAGCATGTGCTGCTGGAGCTGGAGCGCCGCGAAGAGGACCGAATCGCCAAGCAGTTCGCGCAATTCCTGAAGTCGAAGCACGACCTCGCTGCGGCATTGAACGAGGCGGTCCGATTGGTCGTCGGCTTGGAACGCCGCCTGGGCGATCGGCTGTTCAATGACTTTCTCGCGCTGCACTTCTCCCAAACCCGCCCGCAGACCGAAGACGGCAGGGATCACCCGCTGATCGTCTTGGTCGCCCGGGAGATCGCGCAGGCCCAGGAACGCGGCGAGACGGATGCCGAGGTCAATCCGATGAACAGTGCGGTGTTCTTCTTGCTGGGTCTGTACGCGCTGTTGATCACCACCAACCACTGGCCGACTGGCCACACGCTGCTGGAAGACTACGTCGAGAGGACGTTGCGAAGCTTGAAACCCTGACCGGTCGGGTCAGGGCCGTATGACGCCACGCAGCGGCATCAGCCCGAGTTCCCGATGGGACATGAACCCCGGCGGGGCGTCGCAGACCGCGGGAATGGCGTTCGCCGGGCCCATCGCGGTCCAGGTGTAGCCGGGCAGCGCGTAGCCCCCACCCGGGTCCTGCGCCCCCTGCAGGATCAGCTCGGTGGACGAGTCGCCCTCGATCACTATGCGGTAGTGGTAATGCTGAGGCCAATCCTCCTGCGGCTCAATAGCATCGAAGGTGTCCATCGTGTATATCTCATGAAAGATCACGAGGGGCTTGCCCTCTACCCACGCCGTCCACTTGTGGTGCTGGCGAGCGACCGTGCCCTTCTTGATCACGCCCTTGAAGCCCGGCATATCGCTGGTCTCTCCCCCTTCGAAGGGAATGTCGCGCGTGGCGTGCCCCAGCTCCACCTCAGTCGTGTATCTCTCGACCGTCTTCCCCATCCCCTCGACAACCATTGCCATGGACTGTGCGAACAATGGCCACGCCTGTCCCAACAGGTTCGGGCCGTCCTCGAACCCGGCCGGGTCGCTGCCCATGCCCATCTCGTGCAGGTACTTCAGCGTGTCTCGACCGAAGTTCACCACCTCGTAGATGTGAATGGTGTCGATTTGACTGACGATTCGGGCCAGCGTCAGCACGAGTAGGTCTCCGGCGAAGCCGGGGTTGACACCACCCGCATGGAACGACGTGCCACCCTCGTGGCAGGCGGCATCGATCTTGTCGATGTCCGCCTTGCTGTGTTCGGTTCGATACCACCAGGCGCCGCCGGAGGCAACGACGTTCTTGCCCCCGCGCAGTAGGCGGCACACCTCATCGGGGTCAGACCACAGCGGCGCATAGAACACGCAATCGGCGTCCAGTGCCTCGATGGCGGCCTTGTCGTTGGTGGCCCGCACCCCCGTCGGCGCCTTGCCGCAGAGCTCACCGGCGTCCTTACCCACCTTCTCCGGACGATTGCACAGCACCCCGACCAGTTCATAGGCAGGATTGTGCACGAAGTGGCGGAGCGCAATCGTGCCGACATTCCCTACGCCCCACTGGATTACGCGATACTTCTTCTCGGCTGGCGGCTTGGGTGTCATCGCTACTCCTTTGCACGCACCGACAGCGCTACACCGGGTGCACCGTTTCCGCCGCCGGCACACGAGGCCACACCGGCTGAGCGCTCGCTGAGCGTAGGCGTCCGGTGAAAGCCGTGTCAACGATTGAGGGCTGACTTATGTCAGTGTTGTTCGGCGTGTACCTCACACGCCGGGGCGCCCCGCGACGGGCGGATTGGCTGGTTGCGCCGCGCGATAGCACCGTGAGAACGGCCGGCGACCTGGTGCACCCTTTGAGATTCACAAAACTCGACCGCCTATCTTACGCTGACTACAGTCAGCCTGTTATATTGCACAAGCCGATTGGATCAGCAGACGGGGAGGGTTCGTGAATCTGCCGAGGCTGCATCAGCGCAATGCCGGCAGTGAGGCCACCACCGCCGGCTCAAACGGCGCTCCCCCAACGGGTCTGACCATCGACGAACATCTGGAACGGTCGCAACTCGCGCAACGCCAGGCCGACAGATGGCTCATCTCCGGCAGTCTGCTGATCGGCACCGCCGCCCTGGGCGTCTTCGGCTTGCCGCTGTTTCTGTGGGGCGTGCGATTGCTGCGCCGGGCCCAGCGCGATGGCCTCTCCGTTCGACCGATGCTGGTCACGTTGCTCGGCTATCTCGTCATCATCGACGCCGCCATCAACACCGTCGGATGGGCCCTTGACCTGGTGGCGAACCACACCATCCTGGCCCGGGTGTTGCTCAACGGGTGGGGCAACATGTTCGACGCCGGCTACTTCTGGCACTACAACGAGCTGTGGGTCGGCGGCGCGGCCGGACCGGGCGAAAAGGCTTTGGAGGTCGGCCTCATCCTGACCGTCTTCACCATGCGCATCGCGGCGGCCATCGGATTTCTACAGATGAAGCGCTGGGGCCATCAGTGGATGGTCGTCACCTGCTGGATGGGCGTGGTCATCTGGATCACCTACGTCTTCAACATGACCATGTTCGCCGACGTGCGCTTCGCCGGCGTCGTGCTGCCGGTCGTCGGCTGGTGGCTCTACGACATCTTCTACATCACCCCGTTCCTCGCCATCCCCTACCTGCACACCGTCAACCGCGAACTCTTCTCCGATTGACATGCTCGAGCCGAAACCCACTACGCCACCGAGGAAGTCACATCATGGGCTATCTATGGGAAATCCTTCGCTATGTCGCCGCCTGGGGCGGCACCGGACTGATCATCTGGTTCTGGTACTGGCTGTTCTCCAACATCGGCACGTTCTGAATCGCGGCCCGGGCAGCCGGAACACGCGGCATTCGGCTCATGGTTGAACATTCCGACGGCCAGGCGATGGCGCTGGAACGGGGTTGCTCCGTCACGGCGGTCGCGCTCAGCGACCAACGGCGCGAGGGCGTGCGGCTGGTCACCGGGGAACGACGCGGCTTCGGCCTGAACGCGGCCCTGAAGTTCGTTCACGTCCCCTACCCCGCCCCCCAACTTTCAGGGCCCGACTGGACACGCCGAACCCTGACATGTGGCGTGGCCCTGCAATGTTCGCCGTCGAAAGAACGCCTCACCGAATATCGCCTCAACGAGCTCTCGGCCCGGGAACTGCGTGCGCTCGCCCTCATCGAGGGCGGCGTCGCAGTAGGCTGGATCGCGTCGCGTTGGCCGGGACTGCTCCCCGAGGTCCGTCGACTACTTCCCGAGGTCCGCGCCGAGGCCGGTGACATGGCCGCCGCGGAAATGCTCAATCGCGCAATCGCATTGGCGGGCACGAGCCAGGAATTGACGATTCACCCACTGTTGGGCTCGTTGCCGCTGGCGTACACGGCGCCGCACGGATTGGCCGACAAGTTGCGACGCAGCTTCGGCAGGATGCCCTGGACCACGACGCAGAAGCGTTTGCCGCGGCCGTACTCCGTTCCGGTCGGCGGCGACGGCGGGGTCCGCAACCCCAACCTGCCGCCGCCGAGCCGGCCGCAGGACAACGATCTCGACGTCACGCCGGAACACCGGCCCGGCATTCCCTACCCCGAATGGAACAGGTGGACACAGCGATTCATGCGTGACCACGTCGCGGTCGTCGAGCATGCCGACGGACGGCACGCCCGCG
Organism: Mycobacterium sp. 1245852.3; assembly: GCF_001669335.1. NCBI lineage: Bacteria > Bacillati > Actinomycetota > Actinomycetes > Mycobacteriales > Mycobacteriaceae > Mycobacterium > Mycobacterium sp. 1245852.3. The sequence continues at coordinate 4,321 of NZ_LZLL01000284.1, forward strand.
GGCCGGTGCCGGTGGCCGTCGACGTGCGTAAGTGGTTCGAGGAAGACACCCACCGCGCGATGACCAACCGCCTCGAAGACGGCTCCGACCTCGATGTCGACCAATACGTCGATCACTACATCGATCTGGCGACCGGCGAGGCGAAGGAGCCGAAGGTGTTCCGCGACCTGCTGCCCAGCAGCCGCGATGTCACCACCGCCTTGCTGCTCGACGGCAGTTCGTCGCTGGGGGTGCACGGCGGCCGCGTGTTCCAGCTGGAGTTGTCCTGTGCCGATGCGCTTTCCCGCGCCATGACGCTGGCACACGAGCGCCACGGCGTCTTCGTATTCACCGGAAACACCCGTCATCGAGTCGAAGTCCGCTGCCTGAAGGACTTCGACGACCGCCGATTCGTACCGCCGAGCGGGCTGGGTTTGTCCACCCGCGGATACACCAGGCTCGGTGCGCCACTTCGCCATCTGACGAGCCGCCTGCTGGCGCAGGCCTCCGAGCGCCGCCTGCTGATCGTCATCGGTGACGGACTGATCTCCGATGAGGGCTATGAGGGCCGGTATGCCTGGGCGGACACCGCCCACGCCGTCGAGGAGGCCAACGAGGCCGGGGTGTCGATGTACTACGTGGGCGTGGGACCGACCCGCGTCGATCCCCTCCCCGAGGTGTTCGGACCCCGCCGGTCGCAACGGATCCGGCGCATCGAGGAGCTACCCCGGGTACTGGCCCATGTCCATCGCGAACTGGTCACGGCATGAACGCGACCCGCTGAGGAAGAGATGACCACCGAAACATATTTCGCCAATGGCAACGAAGTTCAGCTGTTCGAGCAGGCCTTCCTTCGCCACATCCCGGTGATGCTCACCGGCCCAACGGGCTGCGGCAAGACCCGCTTCGTCGAGCACATGGGCTCACTGTTGCAGCGGCCCGTGGTGACCATCAGCTGCCACGACGACCTCACCAGCTCCGATCTCGTCGGCCGCTTCATGGTGACCGGCGGCGACGTCGTCTGGACCGATGGCCCGCTGACCCGGGCGGTCAAGGCCGGCGCGATCTGCTACCTGGACGAGGTCGTCGAGGCGCGCCACGACTCCTTGGCGATCCTGCATTCACTTACCGATCACCGGCGGTCGCTGTATCTCGATCGCGCCGGCGAGGTGGTCAAAGCGCCCGCGCAGTTCATGCTGGTGTGTTCGTACAACCCCGCCTATCGCAGCTCGCTCAAGGAGCTCAAACCGTCGTTCCGCCAGCGGTTCGCGACGCTGGCAATGCACTACTTACCGCCCGACCGGGAGGCCGAGGTAATCGTCGCCGAATCCGGAATTCCGTTGGCTACGGCGAGGCGGCTGGTCGGATGCGCGGTCGCGATCCGCACCGCAGACCAAGCCTTCCACTTCGAGCCGCCCTCGACCAGGGTGCTGGTCACCGCTGCCCACCTGATCGCCGCTGGCGCAACGGAATTGGATGCGGCCGACGCGTGCATACTCGCGCCACTGAGCACCGACGGCGCCGTCACCGACGGCCTTCGCGAAGTCGCGGCTGCCAGCCTGGGCGCCGCAGACGCATCGAGCAGTTCTTAGAAAGGAGCAACGGCATGGACAGACAAGAGCAGAAACGCAAGAGGGCGCTCATCGTCTTCCAGATCTTCATCTACGGCTACCTGCTGGCCATGTTCGGCGTCCAGCTGTACATGTCGTTCGCGCGGGGGTGGTGGGACCTGTGAGCCTTGATGCCGCGCAGACGAATTCGGTCGGCCTCGAGGATCATCACGACGAATCGCGCCGGGCTCAGCGGCGTGCCGACAAGTGGATGATCGTCGGCGCCGCCCTGATGGGCATGTGGGCGCCTGGCCTGATCGGGTTCCCCATCTTCATGCGTGGGGTGTGGCTGCAACGCCAAGCCCTGCGCGACGGCCTGTCGGTCCGGCCGATGATCGTGACCCTGATCGGCTATCTCACCCTGATCGACGGCATGCTCAACAGCCTGGGCTGGGCCCTGGACCTGGTCGCCAACCACACGTTGATCAACCGCGTGCTGATGGTCGGCTGGGGCAACATGTTCGACGCCGGCTATTTCTGGCATTACAACGAGCTGTGGATCGGGGGCGCCGCCGGGCCGGGCGAAAAGGCCTACGTGGCGGGCCTGATCCTGACGGTGTTCTCCATGCGGGTGGCCGCCGCGATCGGCTTCTTGCAGATGAAGCGCTGGGGCCACCAGTGGATGGTGGTCACCTGCTGGATGGGCGTGGTGATCTGGTCGGCCTATGTGTTCAACATGACGATGTTCGCCGACGTGCGCTACGCCGGCGTCGTGTTCCCGGTCATCGGCTGGTGGCTCTACGACATCTTCTACATCACCCCGTTCCTCGCGATTCCGTACCTGCACACCGTCAATCGAGAAATCTTCTCCGACTAAAGGAGCCATGCCATGACCGCACCGTCGACCACCGACGACAAAGACCCGGCCGCCGGTCTCGAGCCCGGCACCACGCCGTACTACGCCCGCATGCACAAGTGGATCAAGCGCGCCGTGCTCGTATGCCTGGTGGCGCTGGTGATCGAAGGCGCCTTCACGCTGCCGTTCATGGCGGTCTACTACGGATACCCGACCCTGAGCCTCACCCAGATCTGCAGCGAGCTACTGAAGATCCGGTATTCCAACGACACTTTGGAGTGCAAGTACCCCTACCCGCCGTTCGGGCCGCCCGAGGGCGCCGAGGGCAAAGCCACCGCCCAGGACGTCTGGGGCATCCAGCCGATACCGAAGTATCACCGGCTGGGGTTCCGCGAACTCGTCAAGATCCACAACGACAGGCTGGCCCGGCAAGCCCAGGCGGCGCCGCACCCATGAACGGACTGAACCGTTGATCCATCGGGTCGTTCAGTGGACGACGGGCAACGTCGGCAAGAGCTCGGTCAAGGCCATAGTCGCCAACCCGACGCTCGAGCTCGTCGGCTGTTACGCCTGGTCACCGCAGAAGGCCGGACGTGATGTCGGCGAGCTGTGCGGGATCGAACCGCTGAATATCAAGGCCACCAACGATATTGATTCGCTGCTCGCGCTCGAGCCGGACTGTGTGGTCTACAACCCGATGTTCGCCGACGTCGACGAGCTGGTCCGCATCCTCGGCGCGGGCATCAACGTGGTAGGCACCGCCGGGTTCATCACCGGGCACTACCTCGGTGCCGGACGCGAACGCATCGAACGGGCCTGCGCAGACGGCGGATCAGCCATCTTCGGCAGCGGCATCAATCCCGGCTTCATCCAACTGTTCGCCATCGTGTCGGCGGGTCTTTCGGACCGGGTTGACAAGGTCTCCATGCTGGAATCGGTCGACACCACGATCTACAACTCGCCCGCGACCGAAATACCCATGGGCTTCGGCTATCCCATCGATCAACCGGACCTGCCGGCCATCACCGAGCAGGGCTCCGGCATCTTCGCCGATGGCGTGCTGTTGATCGCCGATGCGTTGGGCGCCGACCTCGACGACGTGCGCTGCGAGGTCGACTACGCCCAGACCACCGAGGATCTGCACCTGCCCGGGGACTGGACGATCAACAAGGGGTGCGTCGCCGGTGTGGACGTCCGCTGGAAGGGGATCGTCGCCGGCCGGGAGATCATCGAAATCCGCGGCCGGTGGCGCAAGGGCCAATCGCTGGACCCGGATTGGCCGCTGGACATGGGTTACACGATCGAGGTACAGGGCCAACCGACCATCAAGACCACGCTGAGTTTCCTTCCCCCACCGGACTTTGCGGGCCAGACCCTGGACGACTACATCATGTTGGGGCTGACCATCACCGCGATGCCAGCGCTCACCGCGATACCCGCCGTCGTCGCCGCCCCTCCCGGGATCGTCACCTACAACGACCTGCCGCTGCTGCTGCCGCGTGGGGTGCTGCGCGCCGATTCTCGATAGGAAACGCCGATGCCTGAAGAACCCTCGCTCCATCACGTCGTGTTCGCCGTGGCACCGGAACGACATGCCGCCGCGGCACAAATGTTCAGCGATCTGGGATTCGTCTTCGAGCCCCTGCAGCTAACCGAGCTCGGCCTCGACATCCACC
>NZ_LZLL01000285.1:0-15015 GCF_001669335.1 Mycobacterium sp. 1245852.3
TGGTGGGGCATTGGGCCGCCTCCTCGTTCGCCCGCGGCGATGGGAGCGCGGTGCGAGCCGACGCGGCGCTTCCGGCGGCGCGTTGAGCGCACTTCTCTTAACCGCCAACCTGTTTGCCGCGTCGTCACGGATGGCGCGCCGTTGCGGGTCCGGGTCGGCGTTGCCGGAAAAGCAGCCGCCCGGCGCGGCGTCGACGACGGCCAGCGCACTCGCGTAGCGTTCGTCGGCGCGTACGCGGTCCCCCGCCGCCGCTGCCCGGTCGCCCTGAGTTTCGCGGACCAGTTCGAGGTTGACCCGCACCGGGCATGAGCGGGCGGTGCCGCTGCGGGCCAGCGCGTCGGCGAAGTGGGCGTCGGCGTCCTCGAGTTGGCCGTCGAGCACGGCAGCGGTGCCCGCGACGAACGGCGCCTTGGCCGGTTCCACCAGGTTGGCCGCGCCGAGAATCGCCGCGTCGGCTCGCACCGCGCTCCCATCGCCGCGGGCGAACGAGGAGGCGGCCCAATGCCCCACCACGGCAACCGAGATCAGTTTGACGGCGATCAAGAGCGCCAGGACGGTCAGCGGGGCCGAGTAGATGACAAGGCGTCGTCGCAGCCGCAAGCGCGCCGGTCTGCGCGTCATGACACCAAGTCCCGTCGGGCGATCCGGCCGCGCCGGAACTCTCGGACCGAAAGGTAGATCTCGGCGAGCAGCAGCCCCGCCGCCAGCAGCGCGGGCAACCAGTACAGCTCGATCCGGTCGGCCTCGACGCGGCGCGGTGAATCGGGCAGGTCCGGCCGGAAGGGCCGTCCACGATCCCGGTGGACGTAGGGAATGTCGAGTTGTGCTGCCAGCCTGCGCAATTCGGCTTCGTCGATTGCGTCGCTGCGGCCGTATCCCAGCACCGCTCCCCCGCTCACCGTCCCCCGCGTGACGGTGAAGTCGTCCTGCGGCGCCTGGGATCCGGGCGCACCCGAACCGAAGTAGAGCACCACGTTTCGCGACCCCGGATATTGCTGCGTCGCCTGGATCAGTTGGTAGCGCAGCACGTTGTCCGCCGCTCCAGCGTTCGCGTCGCGACCTGCGTTGCTCGAACCGAGCGTCGCGACGGTCGGTCGTAGACTCCAAACATCCTCGGACAGCGGCCAATCGAGGGAAGCCTTCGAATCGAAGGTGATCAGCGCGAACCGCGCCGCGGGGTATTGCTTGGTCAATGCCGCGATGTCGTCGCGCATCCCCGCGATCCGCGGTTCGCCGTTGCCGTAGTCCTCGATATTCGAGTCTGCCGACCGATCCACGACGAGGAACACGTTGAGAGCCGCGCCGGCCGCCGGCGTCGCGTCTTGGCGGTTGTCGTTCACCAGCGCCGGGCGGGTGGTCGCGATGATGAGCAGCAGCACCGCCAGAGTCACGCCCGTCCAGCGCAGCACCGCGCGGCGGCGGCGGCTTCCCGCCGACGCTAGCACCCGCCACAGCGCCACCAGGCGGGCCAGGGCAAGGGCACCGGCGACGACCGCGAGGATCGGCCCGGGCAGCAGAGGTTGAAACGTCATCGGCGCAACACCAACAGAGCCACCGAGAGCACGGCCGCCGACAGCAGCGCGATCGCCAGAGGCACCGCCGGCGCGTCCCGGAAGTCCGCCGTCACCACGGCGCCGTCGGCCGTGCGCGCCGGCGGGGCGTGCGCCCGAATCCCGTTGAGCGCCGTGGTCACCGACGTCGTGCCCGCCGCGACGTACCCGCCGCCGGTCTGCCGGGTGAGCGCGGCCAGGGAACCGCTCGCCGCCGACGGGGCGGTGTCGATCACATTGATCTGCGCCCCGGTCCGTTGGGCCAGGGCCCGAACGCTGCCATCGGCGAACAGTACGGCGCGCTGCTCCGCCGCGGCACGCAGATCCGACGGTCCAAGGTAGATCACCGAGCGCCGGTGCGTATTGGGATGCTCGGTGGACGGAAAACCTGAGAGGCACAGCGCCAGAACGTCATTCACGCTGGCGGCGTAGTCCGAGTACGGCACCGGCGGGGCGAATGACGTGTGCGCCTGATGGGCGCCGAGGTAGTCGGCGAATTGCGCCGCGGCGTACTGATGGTCGCGCGTCAGTGGCACCACGCGGCGGTTGACCGATGTCAGGCCGATGCGTTGCGCCTGAGGTGACGCCGCGGTCTGGCGCGCGAAGTAGTCGAGCAGTTCGGCGGTGGCCGCATCGGCCACCGGTTGCCCGACGCACACCATGATGTCTTCGGGGTGAGCGGCGTCGAAGTCGTTGCGCGCCACGCTCGGACGGGCCGCGGCCCACGTCGCGGCGCCGAACATGACCGTCAGCACCACCAGGGTCACGATCGTCGAGAGGGAACGCAGCCGAGCAACTTTGGCGTACTCGGGCAACCGGGTCAGCCGTGCGATGTTGGCCAGCGGCCGTAGCCGCCGGCGAGCCGCGGTCATCGGAAGCAGCGCCGCCAGCGCGACCACCGCGGCAACGGTGGCCGCGCCGATGGCCGCTACCGGCCACCACCTCAGGTCCACGACCGGATCAACTCCTGCGCCCGCGCGCTCACGTCGGCGACGTCGACTCGTGACTCGGCGTTGAACTGCGCATCACCGAGCCGGGTCAACAGCGGTGCGGCCCCGGCGAGGTTCGCGTCGGCCATGGCACCGACTTGCAGGTATTGGGCCCGCACCCCGGTCGCCTGATGCAGAAAGCTGCGCACCGTTCGGCTGATCGCGGCGCACGCCGCCGGCGCCGAGATCTGCCCGGCGTCGTGCTCCTCGGCGATGCCCTGCACGCGACGGGCGAACCGGCGGCGGATCACCCGGGCATGCATCCGCCGCACGACGGGGATGCGCCGCAACCGCTGCGACGGCAGCGTCCACACGAAGACACCCGCATACCAACCGATGACGGCGAGGAGCATTAGGACGGCCAGCCACAGCCACCACGGCGAGTAGGGCTGTGGACCGAACAGATGGCGCAGCAGATCACCCGGCACGAGCGGCCACCTCGGTCAGGCGGACGAGTTCGCGCCGAATGTCGTTGCTGCCCGCGATAATTGCGTGCGGGATCGCGTGCGCGGTCAGGAAGGCATCGAGGCGGGCGCGGCGGGCCCGCTCCGCGCGGCGGTAGGCGGCAACGACGCGCGGTCCGAGGTCGGCGCCGTTCAAGACGAAGCGTCCGGTGGCGACATCGTATCCGTCGGTGTCGTCGGGTCCCACGGCGGGCATGTCCGACACCATCGCCCACATGATGTCGTGGCGCCCGGTCAGCCTGGTAAGCATTTCACCGAGTCGGTCGTCGACCTCGGGTTCGTCCGACACCACGATGATCAGCATGGTGTGCCGGTAATGCGTTGCGACGTAATCGAGTTGGGCGGCGATGTCGCTGCGGCCGGGGCCAACCGTCGTGTGCTGATACCAGCGGTGCAGCAGCCCCTCGATGTGCGACTCGCCGCGCCGCTGCGGGATGTTCACACAGCCGCGGCGGTCACCGTAAACCATGCCGATCTGATCGGATCGCCGTAGGCCGATCAATCCCACCGCGCCCATGATGTGCGCGGCGACATCGCGTTTGCACTCTCCGCTCGGGGCGAGCGCCGACATGTTGCGGCCGGCGTCGGCGACGAGCAGGATCTTGTGGTGCTTTTCGGAGACGAACCGCTTGATGAGCACGCCGCCCGAGCGCGCGGACGCCTTCCAGTCGATGTCGCGGACGTCGTCGCCGGGAACGTATGGGCGCAGGTCGTCGAATTCCATGCTGCGCGTATGCAATAGCGCGTAGCGCCCACCTTCGAGCAGACCGCGGGTGTCGGTGCCGAAGTGGGCTTTCGCCCGGTTGAGGTGTTTGCCCACGATGGCCCTGTGGCCCCTAGGGGACCCGGACGGCCCGCAGCGCGGCGTCGACCACGACCTCGGCGGTGATATCGGCGCTCGCCGCTTCGAATCCGAGGATCAGTCGGTGCCGCAGCACCCGGTGGGCGAGTTTTGCGATGTCCTCGGGCAGCACGTGTGCGCGCCCGGATAGCACGGCCTGCGCGCGGGCCGCCTTGCAGAACGCGATCGTGGCGCGTGGGCTGGCGCCGTATTCGACCAGGCGCGCGATCTGCTTGGGCAACGCACGCTCGGGGTGACGCGTCGCGTCGACCAACTGGCTGGCGTAGAGCATGAGCGCGCGGTCCATGTGGACGTGGCGCACCACGTCCTGCAGGCGCAGCACGTCGTCGAGGCTGACCACCGGCGGGGCCGGGCGCCCCTTGTCGTAGACGCCGGCGTCGATCCGCGTCATGACTTCCACCTCCTCCTGCGGGGAGGGATAGCGCACGATCTCCTTGAGCAGGAAGCGGTCGGTCTGCGCCTCGGAGAGCGGATAGGTGCCCTCCTGGTCGACGGGGTTCTGGGTGGCGATGACCAGAAAGGGATCCGCCAGCGGGTGCACCTGCCCGGCGATCGTGGTCTGCCGCTCCTCCATCGCCTCGAGCATCGCGCTCTGCGTCTTCGCACTGGACCGGTTGATCTCGTCGAGCAGCACGATGTTGGCGTGCACCGGACCGAGCTGGGTGACGAACGAGTTGGTCGCCGAGTCGTAGAGCTGGGTGCCGATGATGTCGCTGGGCAGCAGGTCGGGCGTGCACTGGATACGTTGGAACCGGCCGTGAATCGACTCGGCGAGCACCTTGGCGGCGGTGGTTTTGGCCAGGCCCGGCACGCTTTCGAGCAGGATGTGGCCGCCGGCAAGCAGGCCGATCAGCAGCGACTCGCGTAGTTCGCGCTGCCCGACGATCTTGGCCGCGAAGGCCTGGGAGATGGCGTCGATGGTCCCCAGGACGCCGTCGAGTTCGCGCTGATCCGGTTGTGTTCGAGCTGTAGACATACGCTCGCCAAGATACCCAGGCGCCGGCTTTCCACACGTCGACGGGTCAGGGCCTCTTACAGACCGGGCAAGCAGATGGGGGATCCGTTACAGGTGTTCGCCGGGGACGGGTCCCCCTCCAGAATGTGCGCGCCGACTTGAATGCCCCCCTCGGTCCCCGGATGTCCGAGGCTCCCGCCGTAGTAGTGGTGGCACGTGTTCATGTCCCATACAACGTCCGGCATCGGCAGCGGACTCCCGGGACACCAGATGTAGCTGCACATGGCCAACTGATTACAGATGCCCGTTCCCGGGTCGGCCTGGGCGACACCGGTGCCCAGCCCGAGACTTCCCAGGACCACGGTGCCCGACAGCAGTGCTCCGGTGAGTGTTCGCTTCATGGTGGGTTCTCCTGGTCGCTGTCGTCTGCGTTGTCGTTGCATGGGCAATCGCACCGGCTCGGGTTCGCTACCGATCCCAAATCTTCAGACCCGCGGGCGGACAGGACAGCACTTTCGCCTACGGTTTGTTCCCTTGCCGCTTGGCTTTGGCATCAGCTTCCAGCCGCAGCCGGATTGCCCGCGCCCGCGCCTCGGCGGCCCGAGCTTGGGCCTCGGCGGCTTCGGCTCCCGCCCAGACCTCGGCGGCCCGGGCTCGCGTTTCGGCGGCTTCGGCGCGTGCGCGCGACTCGGCGGCCAGGGCCTCGGCCTCGGCGGCTTCGGCCCGCGCCCGCTCCCGTACCCGGGCCTCGGCAGCCGCGGCCTGCGTCTCGGCGGCTTCGGCGCGCGCCCGCGACTCGGCCACCAGCGCTTCGGCCTCGGCGGCCTTTGCCCGATTTCGCGCTTCGGCCGCCAGGGCCTCGGTTTCGGCGGCTTCGGCCCGCTTGCGCGCCGCCGCGGCCAGCGCTTGCGCTTCCGCGGCTTCGGCTTGCTTGCGCGCCTCGATGGCCGCCGCTTCGGCTTCGGCGGCCTTCGCGCGCGCCAGCTCCCGCGCCCGGGCCTCCGCGATCAGGGCCTGGGTCTCGGTGGCTTCCGCATGCGCCCGGGCCTCGGCGGCCAAGGCTTCCGGTTCGGCGGCTTTGGCCCGTTCGCGGGCTTCGGCGGCCAGCGCGTGCGCTTCGGCGGCCTTGGCCTGCTTGCGGGCCTCGGCGGCCAGCGCGTGGGCCTCGGCGGTTTCGGCCCGCTTGCGCGCCTCCGCGGCCAGCGCTTCGGCAGCGATGGCTTCCGCGCGCGCCCGCTCCCGCTGGCGCGCCTCGCCGGCCAGCGCTTCCGCCGCGGCGATCTCGGCCTGCGCCCGCGCCTCGGCGGCCACCGCCTCGGGTTCGGCCGCCAGCGCTTCGGCCGCGGCCGCTTCTTCCTGCGCCCGCGCCTCGGCGGCCAGGGCTTCGGCTTCCGCGGCCAGCGCTTCGGCTTCCGCGGCCAGGGCTTCGGCTGCGGCAGCGTCGGCGCGGGCCCGCGCCTCGGCGGCCACCGCTTCGGCTTCCGCGGCCAGCGCCTGAGCGGCGGCGGCTTCTGCCTGCACCCCTGCCTGGGGTTCTACCTTCTGCCGCGGCGGCGTCTGTGTGAACTGCATCCTGGGCTGGTTCAGTATCGGCTGACGGCTCGGCTTCTGGGCGCCGGCGACCCGCGCCTTTTGCTCGGCCACCCGGTACGGGCCCGCCAGGAAATCGATCAACACCAAGGCCACGCCGGCCAGCAGCACCAGCGGCAATGCCAACGACGGGCGCGTGACCATCCCCCAAATGCCGGCAACCGTCAGCGGCGCCGCGAACAACACCGCGGCCCCCGGATACCGACCGCCTAGTTCGAGGATCGTCGCGGGCACTGCTGAGGCCCGCGCGGCCAACGGGAGCCGATCCGCCTGACTACCGACGACTCTCTGAGATCCCACGATCCCTCTCCTTCACGGAGATGCTGGCACAAAAAGAGTACTGCGCTAACGGTCGCAACGGTGGATCAAATTTTTCGTGTCTCGTCAGCAATGTCGCCACACGGCGGTAGTGAGACCGCGCGTCGTGGGCGGTGACGGCAGTTCGCGGCGATGCCGAGCGTGGGTTTCGCCGTCGAGCGCGTGGATCGAGACCATCCGCGGGTGGCCGATGGGATTCCACAATCCGTCGTGAATTGATTGCCAAGCCTCTACGCTGCCGATAAATCACGCTGCGTCTTCCGGCGAGGAGGTTGAGCGCATGGAGCCGTCGGTGGCGTCAGATTACCCGTGTAGCAGCGGATTCGATTGGGCCAAATTGGTAAATATGCGATAGTGAGCGAGGAATGGCACCACGGCCATCAAATCCTCAACTTCTACCCGATGGACAAGGACTATCGAGAATCGCCGACAGCGCGGACGATGGTGGCCGAGCACTTCGGCGATGCCGAAGCTCTCGACACCGATGCGGAATTGCTCAAATACGGCTCTGACCACGTGACGCTGCGAGGCGCATTCTTGGAGATGGGCGTGTGCAACGAAAGAACCATCAACTTCATTGCCGCGCTCAACCCCGGACAGCGCATCTGGGGATTCGATTCGTTCGACGGCCTTCCGGAACGATGGACCCGCACCGATATCACGGTTCCCCAAGGTACTTTCCGGGCCAACGCCGAGGGGTGGATGCTGCCCGTGCTCCATAACGTAGCTCTGGTCAAGGGCATGTTCCACGAAACCCTTCCGGAATTCAAAAAGCGAATTCTGAAAACCACTCCCATCGCTTTCCTGCATATTGATTGCGATATTTACGCATCGACGCAAGAGATTTTCAGCCTGTTGGGCGACAATATCGTGTCAGGTACCGTCATCGTGTTTGATGAGTTTTATAACTATCCGGGCGCCCAGGAACATGAGTTCAGGGCAGTCCAGGAGTTTCTAGAGCGGACCGGGAAGAAACCGGTCTACCTTGCCTACAACCAATACTTCGAACAAGCGGCTGTCCAGATCGCCTGAACCCGTCGATAACTTCGTCAGCAAGTAACGGACGGCGCCAACCGCTTCGCGAGGTAGGGCGCCGTGCGACTGGGTTTTGCGCGGGCCACCTTCTGCGGCGGCCCCGCCGCGACGACCCGACCGCCGTCGCTGCCGGCCCCCGGCCCCAGGTCGATCACCCAGTCGGCGCCCACGACCATCCGCATGTCGTGCTCGGCCACCACGACGGTGTTGCCCGCGTCGACCAGGCGGTGCAGCTGACGGTCGAGCAGATCGACGTCGGCGGGATGCAGCCCGGTGGTCGGCTCGTCGAGGACGTAGAGGGTATGCCCTCGGCGGGGTCTCTGCAGTTCGGCGGCGAGCTTGATCCGCTGCGCCTCGCCACCCGAGAGCTCGGTCGCGGGCTGTCCGAGACGCAGGTACCCCAGTCCGACCTCTTGCAGCGTGGTCAAGCTCCGCGCGGCACTGGCGACGTCGGCAAAAAACTTCGCGGCCTGATCGACGGTCATCGCGAGCACGTCGGCGATCGTCCGGTCGCGATAGCGCACCTCGAGTGTCTCGTCGGAGTAACGTGCTCCTTGACACGCCGGGCAGGTGCCGTATGTGCCTGGCAGGAACAACAATTCGACCGAGACGAACCCCTCCCCCTGACAGGTGGGGCAGCGACCTTCAGCCACGTTGAAGGAAAACCTGCCCGCCGTCCAACCGCGGCGACGCGCCTTTGGGGTCGCGGCAAATTCACGGCGCACGGCGTCGAACAAGCCGGTGTAGGTCGCCAGCGTCGAGCGCGGTGTGCGTCCGATCGGGCGCTGGTCCACGGAGACCAGCCGGTTGATCTGCTCGGCGCCTTCTACCGTCACACCGGCACTCGCATCGTGATCGAGATCGACTACGCCGCTGTCGGTTTCGTCGTCATCGGATTCGGCCGGGTCGGCCGCTCGTCCGGTGCCGAGCTGGCTGTGCACGACGTCACCGAGGACCTTGACGACAAGTGTCGACTTGCCTGAACCGGACACTCCGGTGACCGCGGTGTATACGCCGAGCGGCAGGTCCACGTCGAGGTCTCTCAGATTGTGGAAGCAGATTCCGCCCAGCCGCAGCCGCCCGGACGGCGTGCGCGGTTGGCGAGGCGCCGGGCCGGCGTTCTCGAAAAGGTAGTGACGGGTGACCGATTCCTCGACGTCGGCAAGACCCGGCACCGGCCCGCTGTAGAGCACACCCCCGCCCAGCTCGCCGGCCCCCGGGCCCACGTCGACGATCCAGTCGGCACGGCGCACAACATCCATGTCGTGCTCGACCACAAATACCGAATTGCCTGCGCGACGTAGGCGATCGAGCACGTCGAGCAGCGGTTCGGCGTCGGCCGGGTGCAGTCCGGCCGACGGCTCATCGAGCACATAGAGGACGCCGAACAAGCCGGCGCGCAGCTGAGTGGCCAGCCGCAACCGCTGCAGTTCGCCGGGTGACACCGTCGGCGTGCGGCGACTGAGCGTCAGGTAGCCGAGGCCGAGATCTATGAGCACCTGCAGGCGGGCAACGAGGTCGGCGGCGATCATGGTCGCCACTTCGGTCAGCTCACCGGATTGCGTGGACTCGTACGCGGCGGCGGCGTCGGTCCGAGAAGCCGTCGGGCGCAACGTATCAGCGAGGTCGGCCAACGGCATCGCCGTGTAGTCGGCGATGGTGCGCCCGGCGAAAGTCACCCGCAGCGCCTCGGGCCGCAACCCCGAACCGTCGCATACCGGGCACTCGACGGTGTCGACGAATTGCAACACGCGCCGACGCATCATCGCGCTATGGGAGTTGGCCAACGTGTGGCGGACATGACGTTCGGCGCTGGAGAAAGTGCCGTTGTAGTAATAATCGGCCTGCACGGGGTGTTGGCCAGGATCGATTTCAACCGTTGGTTGTTCATCGGTGAACAGAATCCAATTGCGTTGCCGCTTGGGGAGTTTGTGCCATGGCTTGTCGATGTCATACCCCAGCGTGACGAGGATGTCGCGCAGGTTCTGGCCTTGCCACGCGCCGGGCCATGCGGCCACGGCGCCTTCGCGGACGGTCAGCGACGGGTCCGGCACCAGCGTCTGTTCGGTCACCCGATGAATTCGGCCAAGCCCGTGGCATTCCGGGCACGCCCCCACGGCGGTGTTCGGCGAGAACGCATCGGAGTCCAGTCGTTCCGTGGCTCCCCGCGGGTAGGTCCCCGCGCGGGAGAACAGCATCCTCAACAGGTTCGACAGGGTGGTGACGGTGCCGACCGTCGACCGCGACGTCGACGAACCGCGGCGCTGCTGCAGCGCGACGGCGGGGGGTAGCCCGGTGATGTCATCCACCTTCGGCGCGCCGGTGGGCAATAGCAGGCGGCGGGCGTACGGGGCGACCGATTCGAAATAGCGGCGCTGGGCTTCGGCATAGATGGTGCCGAATGCCAACGACGATTTGCCGGATCCGGAGATGCCGGTGAACGCGACGAGCGCGTCGCGCGGCGCCACGACGTCGACTCCCCGCAGATTGTGGACCCGCGCCCCGTAAACACGCACGCATGGGTCGATTTGGTCCGTGCTTTCATTGGGCGTTTGCGTCATCTTGCTCAGCCGAATACCCCCAGTCGGGGCCGCCCAAGCGCGATGCTTTGCGCCTGGCGTTGTGAACCTACTTCAGGGCGAGGCGCTGCTGGCCGCGAGCAGTTTCGGTTTCGTAGCGTGGGTGTTGCGCCTGGAGCGCATCGGCGCCTCGAGCCCTGCCTTCCGATAGCCAACGACATGTACGTTCAACCCACGAACGAACTCCAGCGCCGCAACCGTGAATTACGAAAGCCGTTGTCCTGCTCGGGTTTCGGATGACGGACCATTACCCGCACCAACCGTCGATGCGACGCGTTGATGCTGACTTGAATCGATCGCTGGTTGGCCTGAATTCGTCGACAAACAGGCAGACATTCGGCCAGCGAACGAGCCTACGCTGGAACGTATGGCGAGCCTCGATGGTTTTCATCCCGACTTCTCCGCCGATGGCGCGAACAGTCGAGCCCGTAACCGTGTGCGCCACATAAAGTCCTCCGAACTCGACGCGACTACGGCGCAAACTGATGGCATGCGGCGGTTCGCCGCCTTGAGCGGAGCCAGCGTGGGCAGTGAAAAGTTGTGGATGGGAGAGACGTTGGCCGCGCCTGGCAGTGTGTCGGCCAACCACCATCATGGTGACTCCGAAACCATGATCTACATCCGAAGTGGGCACCCTGAGTTCGTGTTCTTCGACGGAGCCCGCGAGGTTCGCGTGCGGACGGGTCCCGGTGATTACGTCTTCGTCCCCCCGCACCTGCCGCATCGGGAAGAGAATCCCGATCCGAGCACACCGGCCGAAATGGTGATTGCGCGTAGCAGCCAGGAAGCGATCGTGGTGAATCTTCCTGCTCTGTACGCGATATAGCTGAGTGGTACCCCGGCCGCGGCGGGGTCAGCGCGGAATTTCCTCGTAGTGGTGCTCGTCGTAGTCCGACTTCAGGTACCCGTTGACGGTGTTATTGAAGTCGATCCAGTGCGGCGTCTTGCCATGGCGCCTCAGGCTCTCTGGGGTGTCCCAGTGTTCGACGAGGACATAGCTGTAGGGGTCGTGGGCGTTCCGCCACAGTTGATACAGGCTGCAGCCGTCCTCCTTGTTGGACTCAATCACCATGTGATTCAAGAGTTTCAGGAACTCGGCCTCGTGCTGCTGGGCCACGTCGAAAAATACGTTCAGGATGATCATGCCGCTCGCCCCGACTGGTCACCGCCGGTCGCGTCGATGAATTCGCGCAGGCGTAGCAGGAGCGTCTCCGGTTGCTCCTCGGCGATCCAATGGCCCGATGCCTCGATCGGCCGGACCGTGAAGTTTTCGGCGACCTCGGCGAGCATCTCCTCGGCGATCGGTAAAAAGAAGCTTGCGTTCCCTCCGAGACCAAGTACGGGCATGGTGAGCTTGCCCTTTTCGGACATGACGCGCTGGTTGTCCACTGCATCCTTCTCAAAAGCCCGAAAGAGTTCGATCCCGGCTCGCATGGCACCCGGGGCCGTGTAGTCGGCGACGTATCGCTGAGCGTCCGCCAGTGAAATGGCGTCGGGGTTCGCACTCAACCTGACGTAGAACGAGCGCAGATAAGGGAACTCGTTGCCGGCAATCAGGGTCTCGGCGACATTGTCTGCTGCACCGTGCATGTGAAAGTGCCACAACTTGTTCTCCCTGAAGTTGGTTGTGGCCACGCTTTCCATCGACTTGGTACCAGGGATCGGAGCCTCCATGAGCACGAGACGTTCGATGTCGGCCGGATAGAGGGAGGCGTACGCATATGCGACCATCAGTCCAAGGTCATGACCGACCAGTGTGATCGGCTTTTGCACGCCGAGGTGCTCAAGCAATCCCTTGATGTCGCCCGCCATCGTCTGCTTGTCGTACCCGCTCGAAGGCTTCGACGATCCCCCGGCACCTCGGTAGTCGGGAGCTACGACAAACCAACCGTCGGAATGGAGAGGCTCCATGATGTGCCGCCATTCCCACCAGGTCTGGGGCCAACCGTGCAACAGCACGATGGCTCGGTCGTCCCCGCCGTCGCTCGGCGGCGTTCCGGCGGTCACGTAGTGGATTCGAACATCCGCGGTGTCGAACACGTTGTGGCGAAGTTGCTGCATCGACATACCTCCTCCAGCCGAGAAAGGGCTTCCGGGGGAACCGGTCTGGGCCCTAGCGGTGATCGTAGAAGGGCATGACGCGAGTGAGCCGGTGCTGGCTGGAAACGATCGCTGTTCGACTGGTTTTCCCGCCGAGACGGCGAACAACGTGCCGATGATTGCCAATCCGCCGAGTCGGCCGTCGTCGCGCGCTAGCGGGTTGCGCCAGTTAGAATGGCGACCTATGGCTAAGCAGTCGCCCAACGCGTAAGAGGAAGTGTTTTGCGTGGGCATTGTGCTTGATACCGACAGCGTCGACCCAATGGAACGCGCCGACTACATGCACTGGGCGATGGGCGCCGCGATGGTCTCCGTCGAGTGGCATTGGATCCAAGACGGGCCGCAGGCGACGGCGCACGGGCTGATCACGCCGCTGGGCGAACTCAAAGTCTGCTCTGGTCGAACCACCGCTAATCGGGTGGAGCGCACGCCGGCGCTCGCGCGTGACGGCGTTGAGCCGACTGTATTCGTCAACCTTCAGCTGGACGGCACGAGCATGGTGGTGCAGGAGGACAGGGAAGCGGTACTGCGGCCAGGCGCGATGGCGATGTACGACTCCACGGCGGCCTACACCCTGCTCAACGAGGAGGGGATGGGCGGAGAGTTTTTCCAGATTCCGCACTCAGCCCTCGCACTGCCGCCGGACCTTATTCGCAAAGCGTGCGCGGTGCCGTTGGTTCCGGACCATCCGCTGGCCTCGCTGACGTTCGACTATCTACGCCGTCTGGCGTCGGATCCGTCCCTCTTCACCACGGTCAACGGAGATCTCGCCGGGCATCCGAGCATCGAATTGCTGCGCGCGGTCATCGTGACCCAGTTGGGATACCCCGACCGAGCTGCCGAACCCCTTGCCAACACGCTTCGGATGCGGATTCTGGACTACGTGTCGCGGAACCTACGCGACCCGGAACTCAGTGCCGAGAGGATCGCCGCCGCGCACTTCATCTCGGTCCGCCACCTGTACAAGGTGCTCGCCGACGCCAATATCAGCCTGTCGCAGTGGATCCGCACCCGCCGGCTGGAAGCGGCGCACCATGAACTCGCCGCATGCCCCGACAGTGTCACTATCGCCAGCGTCGCTCGCCGGCAGGGCTTTTCCGACATCTCGAGCTTTAGTCGAGCCTTTCGTGCCGAATACGGCCTGTCGCCACGTGAATGGCGCGGTCATCGCTTCCGCACCGGCGCAACGCCGTAATCGGCCGCGGTCATCGGTCCGCAGCTGCCGCACACAGGCGTGCAGTTCCAGCACACAACGCGCCCGCTCCGCGCGCGACGATAAGCCATCCGATCTTTGCGGCGATCGGGCCACCATGCAGTGACTGACAACGGACGGGGGGCGTTCGGCATGACCACGGTTCACTCACGCCCAGCGCTCGCTCCGCCGGTCCGTCAGGCCCCCGTCAACGCGCCAACAATGCCGCGGCGAAGTCCCGTGCCCGACGATGTCGGGTCCGTGGCCGCACGCCACACAAACGGGTCACGCGACCTAAGCGTGATCGCGGTGCTGATGTTCGACGGGGCCTCGATGTTCGAGACGTCGGTGCCGATGAGTGTGTTCGGAATGAACCCTCGCGGCGCGCCCGAGTTCACCGTTCTGCCGGTCGCCGGTGACGCCGGCCCGATGAAAACCACCGACGGCGTCGAGTTTCACCCACCACACGGATTGGAGGCACTGGATCGCGCGGGAATCGTGATCGTGCCGAGTTGGCGCAGCCCTCATGAGGTTCCGCCGCCAGAACCGTTGGAGGCGGTCCGCTCGGCGCACGCGGACGGGTCCCTGGTGATCAGCCTGTGTTTGGGCGCGTTCGTCGTCGCCGCCGCTGGTCTGCTTGATGGCCGACGCGCCGCCACGCACTGGTCGCATGCGCCAACGCTGACCACCCGTTATCCGTCAGTTCGGGTCGACCCGTCGGTTCTCTACGTTGATGACGGCGACATCATCACCAGCGCTGGTACGGCGGCCGGACTGGACGCTTGCCTGCACGTCGTGCGCAGATACTGGGGTGCGGCGGCGGCAACCGCGATCGCGCGCCATCTGGTGTTGTCGCCCGCACGGTGCGGTAGTCAGGCGCAGTTCGTCGACCGTCCAGTGCCGACCGGCTCCGGTGACATCGAGCTGGGTCGAGTAATGGCGTATGCCATCGCTCATCTTCACAGCGTGGACATCGATGACCTGGCCGCTGAAGCTGGCCTCAGCAGAAGGACTTTCGACCGGCGATTCCGCGATCAGACCGGAATTTCGCCGCTGCAGTGGCTGGTCGATCAACGCATCTTGCGCGCCCAAAACCTCTTGGAAAGCACCGATTTAACGGTCGACGCCATCGCTCGCCAGGTTGGCCTGGCCACCGCGGTGTCGTTGCGCCCAACATTTCGCCGCATCGTCGGCGTCAGCCCCCAGGCCTACCGCGAGGCTTTTCGGACCGTCGACTCGAGATCCCCGGCCCGTCAACAGCGAGCAGTCATCAACTGAACAGCGGGGCGCCGGGCAGATGGCCATGCCGGGAAAATCAGTCAACAAACGATCGTTTCCAGCCAGCACCGGGTCACGCGACGCACACACTTCTACGATCACC
>NZ_LZLL01000286.1:0-631 GCF_001669335.1 Mycobacterium sp. 1245852.3
CCCCGCCTGGCCGAGGTGACCGCCGACCTGCCGGTGGGCCGGGCGCTCGACCTGGGCTGCGGGGAAGGGGCCGACGCGGCCTCGGTCGCCCGGCGCAGCGCGGTGGCCGAGACGTCCACGGCCACCACCTGCCAGCCGCGCTCGGCCAGCCATAGGGCGTCGGCCCCTTCCCCGCAGCCCAGGTCGAGCGCCCGGCCCACCGGCAGGTCGGCGGTCACCTCGGCCAGGCGGGGATTGACCCGTCCGCTCCACACCCGCTCCGCCGAGCGGTAGCGCTCCTCCCAAAACTGCACAGCATCATCAGGTTTGCACGAATTCTCCATACCGCGAGCTTGCCTACCCCGTGCCTCATTTGCCAAGCTGAATTGCCATGCAGGCAAAAACCACCCCCGACATCGACCTCCTGGTGCGCCAGCGGCTCCGGGAACTGCGCGCGCAACGCGGCCTGACGCTGCAGGAGGTCGGCGAGCGGGCCGGGATCGACGTCTCGACGCTGAGCCGCCTCGAATCCGGGAAACGTCGGCTGGCTTTGGATCACCTGCCCCGGCTGGCCCGGGCCCTGTCGGTCAGCACCGACGAACTGTTGCAGGCGCCGCCGGCTCCCGACCCGCGGGTGCGCGGCGCCGCGCGC
>NZ_LZLL01000287.1:0-2375 GCF_001669335.1 Mycobacterium sp. 1245852.3
GGTGGCCAGGTTCGCCTGCCCGCGGCCGCGGACCGTCTTGAGTTCGGTGTAGGACACC
This sequence comes from Mycobacterium sp. 1245852.3, assembly GCF_001669335.1. NCBI lineage: Bacteria > Bacillati > Actinomycetota > Actinomycetes > Mycobacteriales > Mycobacteriaceae > Mycobacterium > Mycobacterium sp. 1245852.3. The sequence goes on from NZ_LZLL01000287.1 coordinate 59, forward strand.
ATGCCCGACAGCACCACCGCGACGGCGACGTAGAGCAGGGTCACGATGCCCAGCGACGCCAGGATTCCCCGCGGCACGTCGCGCTGCGGGTTCTTGGTCTCCTCGGCCATGGTGGCGACGATGTCGAACCCGATGAACGCGAAGAACACGATGGACGCCCCGGCCAGCACGCCGTACCAGCCGTAGTGACTGCTGTGCGCGCCGGTCAGCAGCGACAGGACGGACTGGTCGATGCCCTTGGCCTCGCGACCGGCCTCCGGCTTGGGGATGAACGGCGAATAGTTGGCGCGCTTGATGTAGAAGACGCCGACCACCACGACGAAGAGCACCACCGACACCTTGATCGCGGTGACCACCGCGGAAAACCTTGATGACAGTTTGGTGCCCAGCGCGATCAGGGTCGCCACGCCGCCGACGATCACCAGCGCCCCCCAGTCGACCTGGGCCCCGCCGAAGCTGGCCGTGCCGCCGGCGAATCCGAAGACCGTGCCCAGATAGCTCGACCAGCCCTTGGCCACCACGGCGGCGCCGATCGCCAGTTCCAGCACGAGGTTCCAGCCGATGATCCAGGCCAGGAACTCCCCGAAGGTGGCATAGGAGAAGGTGTAGGCGCTACCGGCCACCGGCAACATCGAGGCGAACTCGGCGTAACACAGCGCGGCCAGCGCGCAGGTGCCCGCCGCGATCACGAACGACACCCAGATGGCCGGGCCGGTGATGTCCCCGGTGGTGGACGCGGTGACCGTGAAGATGCCCGCGCCGATCACCACCGCGACGCCGAAGACGACCAGGTCTCGCCAGGTCAGGTCCTTACGCAGCTTGGTGTCCGGCTCGTCGGTGTCGGCGATTGATTGCTCGATCGACTTGGTCCGCCATCGATTGGCCATGCATCAGCCCTTTCCCAACGCTGGGAGCCATTGGTCCGTCACAGTACTGGGTACTCTCCGCCAATGCCGGACAGCACAGCAACGGCCAGGGATCACGCCGTAGTCATCGGCGGGAGCATCGCCGGCCTTTGCGCCGCGCGGGCGCTCGCCGAGGCGTATTCGCGGGTGACGGTGTACGAACGCGACGAATTGCCGGCCGAACCGGCGAACCGGGCGACGGTGCCCCAGGACCGGCACCTGCACATGCTGATGGCGCGCGGGGCCATGGAATTCGAGGACCTGTTCCCCGGACTGCTGGACGACATGGTCGCCGCCGGTGTCCCCAAACTGGAAAACCGGCCCGACTGCATCCACCTGGGCGCCGCGGGCCACGTGCTGGGCACCGGCAGCACGTTGCGCGACGAGTTCACCGCCTACGTGCCCAGCCGCCCGCACCTCGAATGGCAGTTACGCACGCGCGTCCTCGGCATCGACAACGTGACAGTGGCGCGGCGCTCGGTGGCCGAGCCGCGCTTCGACCCGGCGCGACAGCGGGTGACCGGTGTGCTGCTGGATCCCGCCGGCCCGGACGGCGGCGATCAGGAGTTCGTGGCCGCGAACCTGGTCGTCGACGCGGCGGGCCGGGGCACCCGGCTGCCGGTGTGGTTGGAGCAGTGGGGATTCCAGCGTCCCGTCGAGCAAGAGATGAACATCGGCATCCATTACGCCACCCAGCAGTTCCGCATCCCCGACGGGCTGATCGCGGAGAAGGTGGTGGTCGCCGGCGCCTCCCACGACGAGTCCCTGGGCATGGGCATGCTGTGCTACGAGGACGGCACCTGGGTGCTGACCACGTTCGGCGTGGCGAACGCCAAACCGCCCAAGACCTTTCCCGAGATGCTGGAGCTGGCGCACCGGCTGCTTCCGGACCACTTCAACGCCGCCCTGACGCACGCCGAACCGCTGGGCGATCCGGCGTTTCACGCCTTCCCGGCCAGCAAGTGGCGCCGCTACGACAAGCTGGAGCGCCTCCCGGCCGGCATCCTCGCCTTCGGCGACGCGGTGGCCAGCTTCAACCCCACCTTCGGGCAGGGCATGACGATGACGTCGCTGCAGGCCGGTCATCTGCGCCGGGCCCTGCAACTGCCCGACGACCAGGTGGCCGCGGCGCTGAACCGGGCCACCGCCAAGAGCACCTTCCCGGTGTGGACGATGAACGCGATCGGCGACGTCACGTTCCACCACGCCGGCACCAAGGGAACCGTCCCCTGGTGGTGGCGGCCCTCCGGGGCGCTGTTCGACCAATTCCTGGGCGCCGCCGAGACCGATCCCGTGCTGGCGGAATGGTTCCTGCGGCGCTTCTCGCTGCTCGACAGCCTCTATATGGTTCCGCCGCCGCGGATCATCGGCCGTGCCATGGCGCACAATCTGCGGCTCTGGCTGGGCGAGCG
>NZ_LZLL01000288.1:0-25108 GCF_001669335.1 Mycobacterium sp. 1245852.3
GAGCCAGGGTGTTTCACGACCATCCAGCAGCGGCTGCACCAACTGCTGGCGAACGACGGCGCCCGGCTCGATGCCGTGCTCTTGCGCCGCGCGCACCAACATCCCGGCGAGGGGCTTGCGGCACTCACAGCTGTTCGCCGCGTGCGGACAGTGGTAGACGGCATCGAGCCGGGCGCCGTCGTTCGCCAGCAGTTGGTGCAGCCGCTGCTGGATGGTCGTGAAACACCCTGGCTCGGCGGGCGATTCCGAGAGCCATCGCTGGTTGGTCACCAGCACCGTCCGCAGACCGGCGGCGTTCAGGGCGGCCACCGCCTTGGCCGCGCCCGGCAGCAGCACCAACTCGTCCGGCGATCGGATGTACTCGCCGTCGGCGGCCTTGACATTGATGGTGCCGTCCCGGTCCAGAAAGACGGTGCGCACGTTGTTCAGATCGGGTGCGGCCATCGTCGAAGTCAGGAGGGCCTGGGAAACAATGCCGCCTCGACCATTTCGCAGATGGAGTGGCCCAGGTGCAGGCATGCTTCCTGGATTCGCCCGGTGTCGTGGCTGGGCACCCGGATGCAGATCTCGGCGACGGCGGCCGCCTTGCCGCCGAGCGCGCCGGTGAGCGTGACGGTCGTCATCCCCGCCTGGCCGGCGACCTCGAGCGCACGAACGACGTTGGGCGAGTTGCCCGATGTCGTCAGGCCGACCACCACGTCGCCGGGACGCCCGGCGGCCAGGACCTGGCGGGCGAACACCTCGTCATAGGAGTAGTCGTTGCCGATCGCCGTCATGGCCGCGGTGGCGTCGGGAAGGCTGATCGCCGCGAGTCCGGGGCGGTCAAAAGCGAAGCGGCCCATGAGTTCCGCCGCCAGGTGTCCGGCATCTTGCGCAGAGCCGCCGTTGCCGAAGAAGATCACCTTGCCGCCGGCGCGCAGCGAGACGATGATCACCTGCGCCACTTCGACGGTCCGTGCGGCGAAGTCGCCCTGCTGCATTTGTTGCTTGACCGCGATGGTCTCGGCCAGCCGCCGCTGGACCAGCTCGACGCTCGGTGACACGACGTCCGACCCGGTCATGCCGACCATGTTGTCAATCCCTTGCTCTCAAAGGCGAATTCGGTGACGGTGGCCCCGGCCCCCTCGAGGGCCTCGATGAGACGGTGTTTCTTGGCGAAGTCGCAGAACAGCAAAATGTATCCCCCGCCGCCGGCGCCGGTGAGCTTGCCGCCCAGCGCGCCGTTCTTGAGCGCGAGATCGTAGAGGTCGTCGATGCGCTCGTTGGTGATGTAGGGCGACATCCGTTTCTTGTGGGTCCAGGCTTCGCCGAGCAGAGCACCGAAATCGTTGAGCTTTCCGGTCAGCAGCGCCGCCTTCATCGCCACCGCCAGGTCCTTCTGGGCCCGAAGGCCGGCCAGGGTGTCATCCGAACCCGTTGTGGCGCGCCGGGTTTGGTCCTCGATCACCCGCGCGGAGTCACGGGTGATGCCGGTATAGCACAGCAGCAGGCTCAGTTCGAGCTCGAAGGCGGTCTCGTCCCGGATCCGCAGGGGATTGACGATCACGCGGTCGGTGAACTCGATGAAGTTGAATCCGCCGAACGTCGCGGCGTACATGTCCTGCATGCCGCCCGCGATGCCCAGGTCTTCACGCTCGATGGCACACGCCAGTTGGGCGGTCTCGTATTCACCCATCGGGACCCGGTAATGCTCGGCCAGCAGGCCGGTCAGGGCGACCATCATCGTCGACGACGAACCCAGCCCGGAGCCGGGGGGTGCGCTGGAACGCAGCACCAGGTCGTAGCCGTCCGTGCCGTCGCGGCCGAATCTGCGCACCGCGGCCTTGATCAGATCGAGGCTGCCGTCGTAGAGGATTTCGCTGTCGAGCGTCATCTCGTGGGTGGTCTTGAAGTCCACCGATTCGATGCTGACCCGGCGGTCGGTGCGGGGCACCAGCGATCCCTGGGCGTAGCGGTCGATGGTCGCCGAAAGGACGCAGCCGCCTTCGGTCGTCGGGAACGGCGGCACGTCGGTGCCGCCTCCGGCGAACGAGATCCGCAGCGGCGCTCGTGCGCGAATTCGGGGACGCGTCACGGGGATTGGCCTTCGATTGGTTCACTCAACCAACCGGATAGCGATTTCCGAGAGGCCACGCCCGCCACGTGCTAATCCCATCATCCGGGGACAGTGAAGCGTCGCCAGCCTAACAGGCTGACCAGCGCGATCGGCGGGTTTTCAGGACTTCTTCCGACTGGGCTCCAGCACGAAATCGACGACGATCGCGGCGATGTCGTCGATCGCGCGGCGGGCGATGACTTCATAGCCGTGGGTGCTCAGCGTGGGCAGGCACAGCAGGCCGGCGCGCGCGGTCAGCCCGCTGGCCTTCGAGTGCGAGGCGTCGGATTCGAAGGCGCCCAGCGCGGCGGCCTGCGGTGACAGTTCGCGGTCGGTGGCGATTTTCAGAAGCCGGTCGGCGACGCTCTTGTCGTACACGCACAGCGCGTCGCTGTAGCCGATGATCGGGCCGCCCGTCACGCTGGTGGTGTATTCGCGTTCGGTGGGGCCGACCTCCAGCGCGAGGGTGAGGTCGCCGGGCAGGGTGGCGCTGGCGTAGGTGCCGCCCACCCCGCCGATCTCTTCGTTGGTGGTGAACACCAGGTAGACGTCGTCGGCGGGCCGTTGTTGGCGCTCGCGCAGCAGCCGCGCGGCCTTCAGCAGCGCGGTCACCGCGGCGCGGTCGTCGAGGAAATAGGCGCCGACGTAGTCGCCGATCTCGACCATCGATCTCTTGCTGCGGTCCATGCAGACTCGGGTGCCTGGGTGCACCCCGGCGGCAGTCAGCTCGTCGGCGGTGCGGCCGGTGAAAACGTAGACGTGATCCCAGTCCAGCGCGCGGTCGCCCTGGTCGGGCTTGGTCTCCCAGATCCGCGAGCTTTCCTGGGTGGTGTGCTCGGAGCCGAGAGTCAGTACGGCCGTGAGGGTTTCGTTGTCGCCGAGGACGGAGACCGGGCCCAGTCCGAAGTTTCCCGGGTACATGGTGCCCAGCTGCGTCAAATGCAGTGTGCCGTCGGGTTCTACGCGCTTGACGATCATGGACAGTTCGTCCATGTGCGCCATGACGCGTGTCGCGGTGCCGGGGATGGCCTCGGTGCGGTGGCGGTGGTTGGGTGCCCCACTGTCGGCGGCGGACGGATCGGCGGCAACGTATCCGATCAGGTTGCCGGCGTCGTCGGTCCACATGTCGTCGACCACCGGTTGCAGTTCACGGGCGATGACTTCGCGAACGGCGTCCTCCTGCCCGCACGGCCCGTAGGTCAACAACAGCTCTTGCAACAACTCGTCGGTGGAATCGCGGTCGCGATGCGCCATCAGATCCTCTCCATCGTGGGGTCAGAGGATCAGTACCCGCCCCGGCCTGCGACTACGCCGAAAGCCCGAATATGTCAGCTCAGCGCCACGCCCAGTTCCTGGGCGAACACCCTGATCATGTGTTGTACGGCGATTTCGTTGCGCCCGATGATCATGTGGTCGTGCTGGCCGTGCCGGACGCCCTCGCCGCATTGCGGCAGCATCGCGAAGTCCTCGTCGCGCACGGCCGCATGGACGCCCTCGAAGACCGCGTCGTACGCGGCCCTCATCTCGTCGTTGGTGGCCGGGATGCGGCCCATCCAACTGTGGCGGACCGTGCAGCGGGTCGGCTCACCGGCGGGCAACATGTCGATGATCTCCACGCCCACCGGGCTGTTGGCCAGGATGAGGTTCGGATACACCCAATAGATCACTCCCATGTTCGCCACCGGGTCCAGCGACGCCGTGGAATCGGTGTCGGCGTTGGTGATCCAGGTGAACGGGAAGCCGATCCGGTGATGCTTGCCGAACTCGTCGTAGACCATCGTGTTGGCCAGGGTGTTCTGCCCGATGAGGCTCTCGCCGTGCACGTACGGGAAGTGGTAGCCCTCGGCGAACGCCTCCAGGGCGCCCTTCCAGGACACGTCGGAGGTGAATTCGCGCTGGGTGTGATAGCCGTAGGCCGCGTAGTTCCACAGCTCCAGTTCGGCACCGAACTCGCCCAGGTGTGCGTCGAGGTCGATGGTCGCGTCGGCGGTCAGCACCGCCCAGATGAAGCCGTACCGCTCCTCGGAGGGCAGCTCCACCAGGCCGTAGTCCTTGGTGTCCATCGAGTCGAAGCCGGCCTTGCCCGGGACGGTTAACAATTCGCCGGTGTTGCGGTAGGTCCAGGCGTGATACGGGCAGACGAACCGCGAGGCGTTGCCCGAGCCGCAGGCCGGCATCGCGCCGCGGTGCCGGCAGTAGTTGAGCAACACGTGGCTGGCGCCGGTGCGATCGCGGGTGACCAGCAGCGAATCCCCCAGCACCGAGCGCACCACGTAGTCGTTTTTGTTCGGCACCTGCGCCGACGGGACGATGGCCAGCGGCACCCGGCGCAGAATCTGCGATTCCTCGATCTCGGTGATCTTGGGATCGCGGTAGTAGTGCAGCGGCACCCGCAGTTCGCGCTCGGCCAGGTCGGTCGTCTTGTCCAGGGCATGACGCAGGCCGCGCCGCGTCAGCGTCGCGTCGGTGCCGGGCACCGGTCGGTCGATCGTCGTCACCCTGGCCTCCTTCGGTCCAATACTTCGGACCATACAATCACTATCGTTTGTATTGTCAAGGCCCGGGGCCGGCGTGTGCGACGATCACGCAATGCGCCGGCATGGCTGGTCGGGTGACATCCCGGCCGACGACGACGAGGCCGTCGCGCGCATCCTGACGGCGACGCGGGCGGCCATCGACGCGCGCGGGACCGTGAGCGTTTCCGAGGTCGCCTCGACGCTCGGCGTGACGCGGCAGACGATCTACCGGTACTTCCCCACCCATGAGGCACTGATGGGCGCCACGGCGCTAGCGTCCGTCGACGGGTTCTTGGATCGCCTTGCGGCGCATCTGGGTTCGATCACCGATCCCACCGAAGCGGTGGTCGAGGGCATCGCCTACACGTTCGAGCAACTCGCGCATGACAAGTACCTGAGTTTGGTATTCCAGCCCGGCAAGGCCAGCGCGTTCACCGCGGGGGTCACCTCAGATCAGGCCATTTCGTTCGGCCGAACGATCCTGCAACGATTCGATGTCGATTGGGCCGCGGCGGGATTCGTCGAACGCAGGCTCGACGAACTGGTCGAGGTCATGCTGCGGATGCTGCAGTCATTGATCGTGGATCCCGGCCGGCCGACGCGCACCGGACCGGAGCTACGACGCTTTTTGACGGACTGGATCGCGCCGTCGGTGCGCGCGCATGCCGCCGTTGAGCGCTGATTACCGGCCCGTGAATTGCGATTCGCGTTTGGCGGCGAAGGCGGCCCGCCCTTCTTTTGGGTCAGCGGAGCGAACCACCTCGAACGCTGAACCGACAGGAAGCCCGCTTGACGGTGCGGTCCGGCAGGGAATGAGGGGGTGGGGGTGGCCCCTGTCGTGTTTACTCGCCGCCTTGCAACCCAGCGCCCACTCTTGCTCTGGAGAACTTTGCGTCCGTAGTCCGTCGCAGTAGATCCGACAGCCCTCGCCATCTATCAACGCGCCCAACCGCATTAGCTCCGACGTTCACGCTCCGCCAGAACGGTAGGCGATTACAAACACCCATGTTGACTCGTTCGCATCAAGTAGGTCAGGGGTTCGATTCCCCTTAGCCCCATAGCGTTGGTCACCTCAGGGCGATTGGCCCCAAGCTCAGGGATGCAGGTTCCACTGACCGCAATCCTCGGCAAGGACGTCGTTGACGTCCACTTCGAGTCCCCCCACCACCGGGCCCGGATTCGACGCCGTGCTCACCACGCGTTGGTAGAGAACCGCGGTGGGCTCGATGCGCCCGTGGGACCAGGACCGCGTTTGCCACGCCCACCGGTGGCCGGGGGTCCGTGAATTTCCGATGACGCCGTCGTCGGCGGCCCACTTGCAGACATCGCTACCGCCATAGACTCCGGTGCGCTGTACTCCCAGCACCGAATTGATTCCGCGAAACCATTTGAGCGCCAAATTGGTCCAGGTGTCGCGGTTTATGTCCTCGTCGACGCTGAAGAAAATCGGGGCACTCTGACCGCCGCCAGCCGCGGAATGCAGCGCCCAGGCGGTGCGCGCATCGGAGACGCCGCCCTCGAACCCGCGCCTGAAGTCCGATGGCGCCGTCCCGCCCGGCTTGCCGTACTGGTAATTGCTGACGATCATCAGCCCGGCAGCGGTCAGCTGCTCGGCGTAACGCCGGGTGATCGGTTTGGCGCCCATGGACGAGCCGGGACGCGATAGCGACACGTAATTGATGACACCGGAGTAGCCGGCAGCTCGAATCTGCTCCGCTGGAACTTGGCGCATGGCGAAGTCGATCAATCTGGGAGTGGCGGCAGCCGTCGCAGGAACGGTGACATTTGCCGATGCCGCATATAGCCCTGGCAGCACAGACATGGCGATGGCGTAACGGAATACGTCGCGCCGGTGCATGGTGCGTGATCGCGGGAGGCGCACATTTCCCGACAATTCCTGCATCGCGTGATGTTAAATTTGTGGACTTTGCTAGTAGAAGTGACGTGAAGTATTCGATATCAAATCGGTCTTTACGGTTCACCGACCTGAGTCAACGGCTGAAGCGGTGACGACGGTTAGAACTTCACCGCGAGGTTTTGGTGGGCCAGCCTACGAACCCCCCAGAAATAGGTGACGAATGGCATGGTGCACCACAACAGGTTCAGGACTACGAACTTGATCCACATCTCGACTGGGCTGGTCATGCTTTGCAGGTTGTTGGCTATCTCTACCCCGAAGTAGACCGCTGGCAGCGTCACCTCGACGATCATCCCGCCCATGATGAAAGAGAGTTGGGTGTTGGTAAACCGCTTGCCGTTGCGGAAGAACTGGACCATCGCATACGCCTCGAAGAGTCCGATGAAGAAGGCGACCCACTCAAGGACGACGATGAGCGGGTCGCCGTTGAGGTAGCGGGCGTCGCCGCCGAGCAGGATGGGCGACCACATGTACGTCCAGAGCGCGCCGTGGTGGACGCCGGTCTTGATCTGGTCGAAGAACAAAAGCCACGGTAGTTCCCAGATGAATCGTGGGATCAGGGCAATAAAGACCCAGACGATGACCATTGCACTGAGCCGTTCCGCCTTGGTGCGGTCACGTTGGCCGGGAAGCGGTAGCCACGGCAGCGCGAGTGCGGTCACAAAACAGCCCACGACGAAGGCGACCAGCGTGGTCGACGCGACGACGTGGGAAACCCCGGCATGAAATTCGAGGTACCAGAACACAACGTGGATGACGAAGAAGAACGCAAGAACGCCGAACAGCGACTTTTGCAGTGACGAGAGTCCGGGCTTCGCCGAGGAAACCTGCCGGTCGTCGGCACTGATCGTCTCAGTCATGGAGTTGGCTTTCAGCGGGAACGGTTAGCTGCATGCCAAAAGCATGGCACGCGCCATGTTTTTGTAGCAAGGGTCGCTAAGCGGTAAACGCGAGAGCGAGCGCCCGCTGTGCTGACGACCCGGCAACTTCGACGAGTGCCTTAAGCTAATTTTGATGAAGCAACCCGGTGAGCAGGGCGGATTGCGGCTGTGACGGCGAGCAGACGCACCGCTCCGCGTCGCCCGGTCGCTGGTCGACAACAGCGCGGCGACCGGACCCGAGAACTGCTGATCGACGAGACGGTTCGCTGCGTTCGCGAAGAAGGCTTCTCCGCAGCTAGTGCTCGGCACATCATTGAACGCGCCGGCGTGAGTTGGGGCGTCATTCAGCATCACTTCGGGGATCGCGACGGCCTGTTGACAGCGGTCATAGATGATGCCGTTGACCGCCTCGTCGCCTCACTTGAGGTGCTGGCCGATCCTGACCGGGCAATGGACACCGAACACTTGGTGCGGGCAACGTGGGACGCATTCGCCAACCCAAAGGCCATGGCAGGCTTGGAGATTCTTATTGCGGCCAAGGACCTGCGCGGCAGTCTTGGTGGACAACAGATGCAACGTCTCGGTGCGGCCCTGGCGGCGTTGGTCGCCCGCCTGAACACCGTGGCCGACCGTGAACATGCCATCGCTTTAGGCATGCTGCTGTGGACAACACCGGTAGCGATGATGCTCGCCGAAATGTTCGCCACGCCTCCGCTAACCACCAAAGATGCCCAGAAGGCAATGGTCAAACTGCTCGAAGAACTTGGCTAAGCCATTGGTTCCGGCGACCACTCGGCGGAAGATGAGCTTCGTCGCCGCGTCGGCTAGCCGCTGCAACCCCTCACATTTCTGGTGTGCCGAGACCGCTACCGGCGGCACGTTCCAGCCGCGATGCCGGCTAACAGCACTCAAGCCGTTACCTGGCCAAACGTTGTGGAGCTAAGGGGAATCGAACCCCTGACCTACTCGATGCGAACGAGTCGCGCTGGACGTTTCCGAGCAGGTCGACGTCGGCGGTGGGCTGTCGGCGCAGGTCAGCGGCGTTGGTTGCATTGATGATTTGCAGCGCCGGATAGCTCTGCCAGGGACCGTACAGGGACCGGCCCGAGAACCGGCCGACCCCTAGCAAACGCGCTGGTTCATCACAACGGGAGCAGCGATAGGACGTTGCCGACGAAGCCGACGACCAGGCCGCTGAGCAGCAGACCGACAGCGATCCAGCGACGACGGTCGCTGATGTCGTTCTGGGCGCGTACCCACGCGACCAATGTCTCACGTTGTCGGGCCTGCGCTGGCCCTACCTGCCACACGGCTAGGCGGGTGACTTCCGCGATGGCTGGTGTCGGAGCGTGGGCAGCGCGCGCGGCATGGGCTTCGGCCAGCCGATCGGCGTTGTCCAGACCGTCGTTGAAGGCCCGCATATTGGCTCGGCTGGTCAGAACGTCTCGGATCACCAGGTACGCACCGGCCATCTGAAACGCGGAAGCAAGCGCGTAGAGAACCAACGCGGCGATCTTCATCGAGCTGACGTTATCGACGCTCGCCCGGGTGATAGGAGGCGGCGCGCCGCAGACTCAATCATCGTCCGAGGAGGGCAAGAGACTACCGAGAGGGTGCGCCGATTCAACTATGGCGGTGGCGATCTCGACAGCTGTGTGCGCTTCCTCCATGGTCACTTCGTGCCAACCGTGACCCGCCCGACCGCGCCCATGACTTGCGGTATTGCGTAGGTCGATCAAGTCGGCTCGTGTTCGCTCGGGTAGGAGGCCAGGCCGGAGCAACTTTAGGACCTCTTGCTTTGCGACAAGGTTGTTGAACCTCGCAAAGGCGCTCTTCACCGCTGAATCGGAGACGTGCGCGTCGTCGAGATACTTGTCGATCAAGGTCGTCATCGCCAACTCTGCGGCGGTTCCGGCATCGAGTACAGCCCGCCGACTCTGACCCGCCCGCAACAGTGACCGCGCATCGCGGATGAGCAGCCACTCGGCTGGAGGCGACTGGTTTCCGGCAGCTGCTACACACGTTTGCAGGTCGCTCAATCGCAGCTTGCTTTGCGGAACCCCCTGATTAGGCGCCGCGAAGTATCGCCATTGCACACCCGCCCGATGTCCACTCTGATCGGTCGTCCATGTGAACAGCGGGTAGGCCCGAGTGATGCCGCCGGGATCTCCGCCAAGACCCACGAAGTCTTGCCCGGTCATGATGCCCACCCACGATGTGAACCGCGTCCACCAATCGTCGAGCTCGCCCAAGAAACCTTCGGCAGCAGCTTCGTATTCCTGACCATCAGACGCGGTGAGCGTCGTGTAGAAGCGGCAACGGTAAACGACGGCGGTGTCCCTCGCGGTCTCCGGATACACCTTTTTGGCTAGTCCGTCGTCAAGTATCCCGCCCCAGACGGGGCTAATGTGTTCTTCTTCCAAGCGCTCATCGTCGGTCCGTGGGCCGTGGGCCCATTCAGGCGGGATCAAGTCCCATTTCGGTATCGCGGGCTCACCCAGGCGCTGCCGAATCTCCGGGGGGAACAGATCCGGTCTGTTATCGACCTGCGGCAAACCGATGATGAGTTCATAGCTTGCGGTGCGTGACGAGAAGATGCGGCCCAAACAGCCTGGCGTCACATACAGGCCTGAACCGCCAACGACAAAGTGCCCCTCCAGTGGCAGCGCTGTAGCTCCGTTATCATTCGCCACTCCTTCATCATTCCAAAGCGAGGAGGTGGTACGGGTGCGCGTCCGGTTAGCGGCAAGATGAAGCCCGTGCCTGACATCGTCGACGCCAACACCGGAACCTACGTCGACCTTCTGACGGTCGTGTATCACTCGGTCGACCATCCGACCAAGCCTCCGCAGGCAACGGTCGTGCTCGTCGTCGACGGCGGGTTGCGGCTTGATCGCGATGAACTTCGCAGTCAAATCGAGCGGCTGCATTACAGCCAAGATGAGCAAGGTCGTCCGCAGCACCAGCCATTCGTACTGAACGATGCATACCACCACGTCAGCTGGGGAGCCGACGCAGCGACTCTTGCGGTGGTGGTTTTTGCGGCGTCTGCGGCGGTCCAGGGCATCGTCGGTAGTGCGTCGTACGACGGACTGAGGAAAGTCGGTGAGCAACTCAGATCGGGGCGCGGAAGCGCCAAGCGACCTCAGCAGCTCGACGATCAGGAGGCGATACGTCGAGCCAAGCAGATTGCTGCGGCCGCGTTCAAAGACATCGACTCGTCCGGGTTCACGGTGCTTTCCGTGTCGGTCGTCGATAATTCCGCGACGGTAGTCATGCGCTATGAGGATGGATCCACCTTTACTGTCCAGCCCTCAATGCTCGATACCGGAGGCGGCGCTATTGGTCCGGTTGTCCGCTCATATCCGGAGGTTAGGTAGGGACGGATGACGTTTGACCCAACAGTCTGCGGCACCTACGCAGCATGGACAGGGGCGTTACTCACCGGCGTATCGGTCGCGCTGGGTGTCGGCTACTACATTTTTGACCGCCGTCGTGAGCGCAAAGCCCAAGCAGCGTCCGTTGTTTCGTGGCTACACCCTCACGAGCACGGACCACCGCTGATCAAGATGCTTAATCTGTCTGACAAACCGATCTTTGAGTGCGGTTGCGGCATAACGGCAAAATCCAGAGGAAAGATCGCAGAGAAGGCAAAAGCGGGCTGGAAGAAGTCAAGCCACTTTCCCTGGCCAGAGGGCAACAAGTTTTCCCATCACGAGCAGCACATACTAGTCGACTATCACAGTGGTGACGTATCCCTCGGCGTTGGCGAATCAACCGAATTTCAGCCGAAACTTGAGTATGACTCGGTGGTCTACGACTTCTTCGCCTTCTTCCGCGACGCGTCTGGCAAGTATTGGATACGTGATGTCGAGAGGCAGAAGTTCGTCGGTTACTGGCGAATGAGAAGACGAATTGGGAAGATCGGTAGCGACTCTGATCGCAGTCGCACTCGCTGGACGCTTCCCGGCGCAGGTCGGTGCCGTGAGACTTAAATTCTCGTTTACTTTGAACGTGAATAGCGCAGCGCCTCCAACCCGCTGTGAACAGGGACTTCGGGCCTAATCGCGAAGAATTTTGTTCACATTGTCGCAGGGGTAGATTTCACCTTCCTGGCGGCTCCGGCGCGCGCCACCGGGTTCAACTTTTGACCGCCCCACCCAGCTAGCCGCGGCCGGGACAGCCCCGCGATCGGAAAGCCCCTGCCTCAGGGCACCCCCGGCCGGGTCAGCCAAACGGATGGAATAGGTTAGGTTGGGTTGACGTGACTACTCCTTTGCCTCAAAGACCAAACATGATCGCGTGGCGTGTCGGACCCGCCGACCAGCCGACCGCGATTCCGGGCCACCCGATGTATGTCGCGCCGCTAGAAGACCAAGAGGTGGCTGAATTCAACGGCGCAAAGTGGCAGGTAGCGCGAAAGGTCAAAGGCGTCCGCTTCGGCGTCGATGAAGCCGGTTTTAGGCACAACACCATAGAGTTCGCTGATGGCACACCCGACCTAAAGATGCCGAAAGGCAGCCAGGTCGTGTGGCTCACGTTTCTGTAGGCTTGTTCCTGGACGGGCGCTTGAGATTTGCTCGAAACGTCGAAGGTCAGTCGCCCTGCGTCCGCAACCACTTTTGGCCAGCCGCCAACGCCGCCCGCTGCGACTGGTGCGTATCCGGTGCGGTGTGAACAGCACCCCACGGTGCCCGCCACGTCCAGCGCCACCGGCCGTTGCCGGTCGGGGTGGCCACTCACCCACTGTCATCGACCATGAGCGTTACGGCGACGTGAGGTTGACGATGGCGAACGACCGCGGCCGCAGGATGCCGATGCCCACCAGCGACTCGGCGCGCACCTGAACTGCGTTCGACTGGAAGAGACTGTCCGAGAACGCATTTACGAGCAGCGTCATCCCCAGTGCACAAAGAGCTTCAGCCCTGGGACCAGTTCGCCAGGATTGCTGTGCCCTGCGGCACCGGCGGGCTGACCACTCGCGGGCGTGTTGGTCCGAAAATGTTGTCGGCGAGCGTCGCCTGGCCCACGAGGCCGGTCTGCTCGTGGATCACCTACGCCGACCTGTTCGACGACGACCTTGACGCGGTGGCGGTCAACCTGGATGCGCCGATTGCTGCTGCCAGGGACCGTACAGGGACCGAGCCGAAATCTGGGACCGCTGGGCTACGCCCGAAATCGCGCTGACCAGCGCCAAACGTTGTGGAGCTAAGGGGAATCGAACCCCTGACCTACTCGATGCGAACGAGTCGCGCTACCAACTGCGCCATAGCCCCTGATCGCTAAGCAGGCTACCAGTCGCGGCACCAACTACCGAACTGCCAGCACTACTCGCCGACGGCGCGCGGCAAGTCCCTGGGCCAACCGAAGGTCCGCATGGCCATCGCGTAGTCCAGGTGCTCGAACACGGGGTCCTCGTCGTCGATCTCCAGAACCACCGCGCCCGGGCGCCGCAGCCGCGACGGGACGACGTCGTAGCCGCGGTCGTAAGCGTTCTCCACGCCGAGCCGCGCCCGCGCCATCCGCTTCATCCTCCGGTGGCGCACCTTCTCCTCGATGCGCGTCTGGCGCCGCAGGTACCCCAGGTACAGCAGGGTGATCGCGGTGGCGGTGCCGCACAACCACCAGGCGCTCGGCGAGATCTTGAAGGCCGCGGTGGCCGAGCCGACCAGGACGACCGCCATCACCATCAGGACCTTCTTGCGGAAGGCGTACTTGCGGGCGCTGACGGCGGCGGCGGTCTTGTTGTCGAACCGGCGCCGCCGCGAGGCGTTGCGCGGCAGCGGTGCCGGCGCGTCGGAGTCGTCGGGCTCGTCGCTCTCGGCGGCGGGCTCCAGGCCGGACGAGTCCTCGACGTACTCGTAGCCGTCCTCGTCGGCATCGTCGGTTTTGGCGACGGCCTCGGTGTCGACCTCGCCGTCTTCGACGGGCTCGGTGTCGGCGATCTCCGCCTCGCCGGCAGACTCGCTGGCCCCTACCGGAAGGACGTGGGAATCCTCGACGACGTCGACGTCGAGGTAGTCGGGCTCGGAGGGCTCGCCTGCCTCGGCGACGGCCATTCTCATCACCACCGGGCGCCGGCGGCTCAGCTCGTCGGTCTCGGGGTCGTCGTCGGATTCGTGGTCGTCATCGTCGGCGAGGTCGTGTTCGTCGTCGAGGTCGGTCGAGTCTTGCGGCGGCGTCCAGTTCGGATCGCTGCGGTGACCGGCGGCCGGGCCGCTGCGCTTGACCAGCCGGGAGTTGCCCCCGCCGTTGAGCACCCGGGTCGCCAGGGCCACGTCGCTGGTGCGCCGCACCGCGTCGCGTTTGCTGACGAGCATCGGCACCAAGACAAACAGCCATAGCACCACGAGCGATATCCACAACAATGACTGCGGGATGCTTGGCATGATGACCTGCTCTCTTCGGTGTCCATCCCCCGCGAAGCCACTGGTGGCCAACGCGGCCCGGTCGTACGACCAGGACAATTACACACCTGTAATTTGCCTCTCACAAGCACCATGAGTCACTCGTGTCGCGCTAGTCCCAGAATGGCAACGATTCGGACTCCCGGCGAGCCGCCGCGAAAGCGGACGACGAAAGCCGGATGACCTAGCGAGAGCCGGTCACACCCAGCTGGCGTTTCCGGCGCGGACCAGCGTCGAGGCCACCGATCCGCTGACCTCTTCGACGGTGATGGCCATCAGCAGGTGATCACGCCACGCCTTGTCGACCTCCAGATAGCGCTGCAACAGGCCCTCCTGGCGGAATCCCACTTTTGCCAGCACGGCCCGGCTGGCGGCGTTTTCCGGACGCACGGTGGCCTCCACCCGATGCAGCATGACCGGGCCGAAGCAGTGGTCGAGGCCCAGCGCCAGCGCCGCGGTGGCCACGCCGCCTCCGGTGGCCGACCGCGGCACCCAGTAGCCGATCCACGCTGACCGCAACGCGCCGTGGGTGACGTTGCCGATGGTCAGCTGGCCGCAGAACCGGCCGTCGAGTTCGATGACGTAGGGCAGCATGCGGCCCTGCCGCGCCTCGGCGCGCAGCCCGGAACACAGCGCCGGCCAGGCGGCCACCGCGTGCCGGGCCGTCCAGTCGCCCTCGGAGCTGGGCTCCCACGGTTCCAGGTGCGCACGATCGGTCAGCCGGATGCGGCTCCACTGCGCGCCGTCGCGCAGCCGCACCGCCCGCAACCGGACGATGCCGGCCGGAACCCGAAGCGGCCCAACGCTCATGGGCCATCCTGGATGGCGGGAATTGGAGCGCAACAGGTTCACCGTGCGTGCAGTCGTTTCGCTCAGCCGCGCTGGGCCAGGAAGGCGACGTCGACGATCTCGCCGGTACGAATCTGCTCGGCGCCGCTGGGCACCACCACCAGACAGTTCGCTTCGGCGAGGGTGGCCAGCAGGTGCGACGAGGCGCCGGGCGCGCCGCCGAGCGCCTGCACCAGATACTCCCCGCTCTCCTGGTCGCGCATCAGCTGCCCGCGCAAGAAACCCTTGCGCCCGGCCACCGACGTAATGGGCGACAGCGTGCGCGCCTGCACGATCCGGCGCATCGGCTGACGCTTGCCCAGCGACAGCCGGATCAGCGGACGGACCATCACCTCGAACACCACCAGCGCGCTCACCGGGTTGGCCGGCAACAGGAACGTCGGGACGCCCTCCCGGCCCAGCTGCCCGAAACCCTGGATGGAGCCCGGATGCATGGCCACCCGCACGACCTCGATCTCGCCGAGCTCGGACAGCACCCGCCGCACCGCCTCGGCCGCGGCGCCCCCGACCGCGCCGGCGATCACGATCACCTCGGCGCGATTGATCTGGCCCTCGACGATCTCGCGGAGCTCGCGGGGGCCGCCGCCGACGATGCCGACGCGGTTGACCTCCGCACCGGCGTCGCGGGCCGCAGCCGCCAGCGCATAGGAGTTGACGTCATAGACCTGCCCGTTGCCCGGGGTGCGCGAGATGTCGACCAGCTCGCCACCCAGCGCCATGATCGTCACCCGCGGCCGCGGGTGGACCAGCACCCGTTCGCGGCCGACCGCGGCCAGCAGCCCGACCTGCGCCGCACCGATGACCGTCCCGGAGCGCACCGCGACGTCGCCGGGCTGGACGTCGTCGCCGGCGCGGCGCACGTAGGCGCCCGACGGGGCGCCCCGCAGGATCCGCACCCGCTGCGTCCCGCCGTCGGTCCACCGCAACGGCAGCACCGCGTCGGCCAACGTGGGCAGCGGGGCCCCGGTTTGCACGCGCACGGCCTGGCGCGGCTGCAGCCGGCTGGGGGTGCGCGAGCCGGCCTCGACGGTGCCCATCACCGGCAGCACCAGGCCCTCGCGGCGGTCGTTCTCGCCGGAGTCATCGAACGGCTCGGGAAGGCTGTCGCTGCCCACCTCGCCCACGCCGAGGACGTCCACGCTGCGCACCGCATAGCCGTCGATCGCGGCCTGATCGAAGCCGGGCATCGGGCGCTCGGTGACCACTTCCTCGGCGCACATCAGTCCCTGTGCCTCGGCGATCGCCACACGTATCGGTCGCGGGGCCACCGCGGCCGCGGTGATCCGGGCCTGCTGCTCTTCCACCGAACGCACAGCGCGCCTCTCTGCCCTCAACCCGGCGGGCGCCGCCGGTAGGCGACCCGCTCACTGCGCGGGCGGGTCATCCCCGCCCGGGACCGCTACGCGTTCACCGGCCCGCCGTCGTCCGCCAGCCGGGTCACCGCCGGGCTACTGCTCGGCCAGGCCCAATCGCGCCACCAACCACTGCCGCAAATCCGGGCCGTAGTCGTCACGATCCAATGCAAAGTCAACCGCAGCCTTGAGGTAGCCGCCAGGATTTCCCAAGTCGTGTCGAGATCCGCGATGCACGACCACGTGCACCGGATGGCCCTCCGCTATCAGCAACGCGATGCCGTCGGTGAGCTGTACCTCGCCGCCCGCCCCACGCTCGATGCGGCGCAACGCATCGAAGATGGCCCGGTCGAGCACGTAGCGACCGGCCGCGGCGAACAGCGACGGGGCGTCCTGCGCCCTCGGCTTCTCGACCATGCCGTTGACCCTGAGCACGTCCGGGTTGTCGTCGTCGGGGATCGGCTCGACGTCGAAAACCCCGTAGGCGCTGACCTCTTCGGGCGTTACCTCGATGGCACACAACACCGTGCCGCCGTAGTGCGCCCGCACCTTCGACATCGTCCCGAGCACACCGGTGGGCAGCACCAGGTCGTCGGGCAGCAGCACCGCCACGGCGTCCTCGTCGTCGGCCAGCCGCGACTCGACGCAGCCGATCGCGTGCCCCAGGCCCAGCGGCTCGCTCTGCACCACGGACTCGACCTTGATCAGCTGCGGGGCGCGCCGGACCTTGTCCAGCATCGCGGTCTTGCCGCGCTCCTCCAGCGTGCTCTCCAGCACCAGGTCCTCGACGAAGTGCGCGACGACGCCGTCCTTGCCCTCCGAGGTGATGATCACCAGGCGCTCGGCACCGGCCTCGGCCGCCTCGGCGGCAACCAGCTCGATGCCCGGCGTATCGACGACCGGCAACAGCTCCTTGGGGACCGTTTTGGTCGCCGGCAAGAAGCGCGTCCCGAGACCGGCGGCGGGCACGACCGCAGTGCGTGGCACCACCACGTTTGGGCTTGACATTGTTCACACGATAACCCGCATCCACTATGCCGAGTCGATGTGGCGCGGGGAAACACCTGGCTGTCATCGTTGAGCCATGGCGACCGCCAGCAAAGCCGCACTGCGTGACCAGCTGCTTGCCGCCCGGCGCCGGGTTGCCGACGACGTTCGCGCCGCCGAGGCCCAGCACCTGTGCGAGCGGCTGGAAGCCTCCGAAAGCATTGTGACCAGCGGCAGCACCGTGTGCGCCTACGTTCCGGTGGGCACCGAGCCGGGCTCGGCCGCGATGCTGGACGCGTTGCTGCGGCGCACCGGGCGGGTGCTGCTGCCGGTCGCGCGCACCACCGCGGACAACACGCCCACGCCGTTGTCCTGGGGCGAATACCGGCCCGGCACGCTGACCACCGGGCGCTGGGGATTGCTGGAACCGCCGCAACCGTGGCTGCCGCCGTCGGCCCTGGCCGAAGCCGCGGTGGTGCTGGTCCCGGCGCTGGCGGTGGACCGCCGCGGGGTGCGGCTGGGGCGGGGCCGGGGTTTCTACGACCGCTCGCTGGGCGGGCGCGACCCGCAGGCGCGGCTGATCGCGGTCGTCCGCGACGCCGAACTGCTCGACGAGCTACCGGCCGATCCGCACGACGTCCCCATGACCCATGCGCTCACGCCCCGGCAGGGATTGGTCGAGCTCGTCGGGCGCTGACATGTCGGGAATGAGACATGTCACGTGGCGGTTCTAGCACTTGAGACGCTAGAGTGCTAACCAGGTTTGCAATCACCCGGAGGTTTTCGTGCCGACTTACAGCTATCAGTGCACCGAGTGCGACGATCGCTTCGACATCGTGCAGGCCTTCACCGACGACGCGCTGACCACCTGCAAACGCTGCTCCGGGCGGCTGCGCAAGCGCTTCAACTCCGTCGGCGTGGTGTTCAAGGGCAGCGGCTTCTACCGCACCGACAGCCGCGAGTCCGGCAAGAAGTCGCCGAGTTCGACCAACGGCTCCTCGTCGAGTGATTCCGGGTCGAGCTCCTCGAGCTCCAGCGAAAAGTCCGGCTCCAGCTCCAGTGAGAAGTCCAGCTCGAGCGACAAGTCGAGCAGCTCCGCGACTTCCGCCGCCGCCGCGACCAACTGACGGTTATCCACACCGGCGATGCCGGCGGGCGGCCTGTCCACCGGGTTGCGCCTACCGTTGCGGCGTGGGCGAATCATCGCTGAACCCAAGCCCTTTGAGTCGGCTGTCGCTATGGCTGCGCCCGGACTGGACTCGTACCGTGCTGGCGCGCCGCGTCGCCGCGGGCGGGCTCGTCGTGCTGGCCGGAATCGCCACGCTGCGGTCCAACCCCGCCGATGACTATGCGCAGGTGGTGGTCGCCGACCACGACCTACGGCCCGGCGCCGCGCTGACCCCCGCCGACGTTCGGCTCGAAAAGCGTTTGGCCGCAACGGTTCCCGACGGGGCACGAGCCGACCTGGATACGGTGGTGGGGTCGACGCTGGCCGGCCCGGCGCGCCGCGGTGAGGTGCTCACCGACGTCCGGCTGCTGGGCAGCCGGTTGGCGGAGGCCGCCATCGGGTCGAAGGCGGGCCCGGATGCCCGCATCGTGCCGCTGCATCTGGCGGACGGCGCCCTGATCGACCTGGTGCGGGTAGGCGACGTGGTCGACGTGCTGGCGGCGCCGGCCAGCGGTGCGCCGGACAATTCGCACGCGGCCCCGAAGGTGGTGGCCACCGACGCCGTGGTGGTGCTGGTATCGGCCAAAGAAAAGGCTCAGGCCGCCGATAGCGACCGCGTAGTGTTGGTTGCGCTGCCGGCTCGTGTGGCGAACACGGTGGCAGGGTCGGCGCTGGGCCAGACCGTGACGCTCACCCTGCACTGAGTGCCTGGCCGTTGTTCGTCTGCTGGCCGACGGCAAACTCTGTCCAGTCCCAGAAAGGCCATCCCAATGCTCAAAGGGTTCAAGGAGTTTCTCTCGCGGGGCAACATCATCGACCTGTCCACCGCGGTCGTCATCGGTACTGCTTTCACCGCCCTGGTCACCACATTCACCGACAGCATCATCAAGCCGTTGATCAACCGCATCGGCGTCAACCAGAAGTCCGATATCGGCATCCTGCGCATCAGCATCGGCGGCGGTCAGACCATTGACCTGAACAACGTGCTGTCAGCCGCCATCAACTTCGTGATCATCGCCGCGGTGGTGTACTTCCTGGTCGTGTTGCCCTACACGACGCTGCGCAAGCGGGGCGAGGTCGAGCCGGCCGACGACGCGCAGGTCGTGCTGCTCAAGGAGATCCGGGACCTACTCGCGCAGACCAACGGCGATTCGTCGGGCAAGCACGGCAGTGTGGCCACCACGCCCCCACCGGAGTACGGACCCCGCGCGGAAGCCGAATCGAAATAGCCCGCCAATTCGGGGCTTGGCCCGCGAGCCGGGTTTAAATCTCCAGGCTCGACAACTGCCCGATGATCTGGGCCGCCAAGGGATTCAGCGTCGCCATCCCGTCGCGCACCGCATAGCGGGACCCGGCCAGGTTGACCACCAGCGTGCTGCCGGACACCCCGGCCAGACCGCGGGACAAGCCGGCGTCGATGATCCCCGCCGACAGCCCCGAGCCGCGGATGGCCTCGGCGATGCCGAGGATTTCGCGATCCAGGATCTCGCGGGTGGCCTCCGGGGTGACGTCGCGCGGGGTGACGCCCGTGCCGCCAACCGAGACCACCAGGTCCACCCCGCCGATCACCGCGGTATTCAGCGCGTTGCGGATCTCGATCTCGTCCGCGGCGACCGCGACCACACCGTCGACGACGAAGCCCGCCTCCGTCAGCAGCTCGGTCACCAGCGGACCGCTATGGTCCTCGTCCCCGTGCGCGGTGCGATCGTCGACCACCACAACCAGAGCCCGGCCAACTACCAATTCCGCACCCGTTTCCATGGGTGCAACCGTATATCCGAGCTCAGACAATCCCGTCGCCGAGGGTTCGTCCACTCTCACTACTGATCCGCCTTCCCGAGGGTGACCGGCACGGTGCGGCTGCCGCCACCGGCGGCATCCTGGAATGTCAGCGTTATCTTGTCGCCGGGTGCTTTGGACCGTACGGCCGCGACCAGCGCGTCGGCGCTGTTGATCGGCCGGTCGTCGACCTTGGTGACGACGACATTCTTGGGGACGCCGGCCGATGCAGCCGCACCACCCGCGACGACGTCGACCACCTTGGCGCCGGGGGTGCCCTTGTCGTTGGTCACCTGCACGCCAAGCGAGGCGTGTGACGCCTTGCCGGTGGCGATCAGTTCGTCGGCGATGCGCTTGGCCTGGTCGACCGGGATCGCGAAGCCCAGACCGATCGACCCGCTCTGGGCGTCCGGCGAGTCGGCGCCCAGGGTGGCGATGGCCGAGTTGACGCCCACCAGTTGGCCGTTCATGTTGACCAGCGCGCCCCCGGAGTTACCGGGGTTGATCGCGGCGTCGGTCTGGATCGCGTCCAGCACGGTGTTCTGGTTGCCCGACTCACCGGTGGTGGACACCGGCCGGTTCAGCGCGCTGACGATGCCGGTGGTCACGGTGCCCGACAGGCCCAGCGGCGAGCCGATCGCGACGACGGGCTGGCCGACGCGCAGGTCCGACGAGGAGCCCAGCGAGATGGGCGTGAGCCCGGACATGCCCTGCACGCGTATGACGGCGATGTCGCTGGTGGGGTCGGCGCCGACCACCGTGAATGGTGCGGTGCGACCGTCAGAGAAGGTCACCGTGGTCTTCGCCGTCGGCGCGCCGGCACCGCCGCCGCCCGGGCCGCCCGGTCCGCCCGGCGGGCTCGGCGGCACGGGGGCCCCAGGCGGAGCTCCCGGCGGGGCGGCGGGACCCTTGGGCGGTCCCGCCGCGGCGGCGATCACGTGGTTGTTGGTCAGGATGAGCCCGTCGGTGGACAGGATGATGCCCGAGCCCTCCTCGGACTGTCGCCCGATGTCGGTCTCGAGCATGACGACGCTGGGCACCACCTTGGAGGCGACTCCCTCGACGCTGCCCGGTGGCATGTTGGCGGCCGGGACGCTGGGCGCCGCCCCGATGACCCGGCCGCCGCCGTTCCCCGTGGTGTGGGTGCCGAGCTCGACCGCCGTCGCGGCGGCACCGCCGATCCCGGCCGACACCACCGCGATGGCCAACGCACCGACCACCAATAGTCCTGTGCGAGAACGCTTTTGGGGTTCCGGCGGGCCGGGCATCCCGGGCAGCATGCCGGGAATCGGGCCGCTGCCGGTGCCGCCCGGAATCGGGCCCACCCCGGTTCCGCCGGGAATCCGGCCCGGACCGGTGTTGCTGAAGGGCTCGTAAGGTGGACGGAACTGCGCCGTCGGCGACGATGAGGGCTGCGACCGATAGCGCCAGTCGTACTGCTGGTTGTACGGCTGCTGGTGTCCCGGGGCATAGCCGGAGGACCCCGCATGGCTCGGGACGGGCGCAGGCTGATTCGGCGCGGGCGGGTATCCCGGCTGCTGCGGCGGTGGCGAATACCTCGGGTCATTCGTCATGTCGCTAAGTCGCTCTTCCTCTATCTCAGTGTTTCGGCAAGTCGACGGCTGGTTCAACAGTAGCCGCAGACCTACCTTGCCCGCGCGGACTGAGAGTCCACTGAGATTACGTTCGCCGATTCCCGAGAGTTCGCCTGGTCGCCACCCGGCGCCGTGGCGTGGTCGGCCGCGGCGTCTACCTGGTCGGTCTGCGGCTCGCCGGCGGCGGTGGAGTACGTCGAGGCGGGCATGGGCCGGCCGGGCAGCAGCACATAGAAGGAGGTACCCGGGGGTTGGCCGCCCGGAACGGTGTCCTCGACGCGTAGCAGTCCGCCGTGGTTGAGCACGACCTTCTTGACGATCGCCAGCCCGAGGCCGGAGCCGGGCATCGCCCGCGCCGTCGTCGACCGGTAGAACCGTTCGAACACCAGCCGGCGCTCCTGCGGCGGAATGCCGGGGCCGTGATCGGCGATCACCAGCTCCGCGTGCGACGGATCGAGCTGGCGCATGGTGACACCGACATGGCCCCCGGGCGGGCTCCACTTGGCGGCGTTGTCCAGCAGGTTCAGCACGGCACGCGACAGCCCGGCGGCGTCGCCGTACATCTGCCAGGGTGTGACGTCGACGTCGAAGTGAATGTCGTTGCGCCGCCGCCTGACTCGCTCCAGGCTGCGATCGACCACCTCGGCCATGTCGACGGGCTCGTGCACCACCTGGCCGGCGTCGTCGCGGGTCAGATCCACCAAATCGCCTACCAGCGTTGACAATTCCTCGATCTGCGCGACGACATCGGCGCGCAGATCCACCATCTCCTGCTCGGGCAGGCGCGGCGCTCCCGGCTCCATCGACGCCATCAGCAACTCGACGTTGGTGCGCAGGGAGGTCAGCGGGGTGCGCAATTCGTGGCCGGCGTCGGTGACCAGCCGAGCCTGCCGCTCCCGGGACTCGGCGAGTGCGCGCAGCATCAGGTTGAACGACTCGGTGAGCCTGGCCAATTCGTCGCTGCCGAACACGGGGATGGGCCTGAGGTCATCGGTACGTGCCACCCGCTCGGCCGCCTCGGTCAGGCGTGCCACCGGGCGCAGCCCGGCCCGGGTGACCATGCCGCCCGCCACGGCCGCGACCGCCACCCCGACCCCGCCGACGATCAGCAGCACCCAGCGCAGCCTGTTCATCACCGCTTCGGTGGGCTTGAGGCTCTTGGAGATCAGCAGCGACGTGCCGTTCTGCAGGTGCACGGCCAGGATCCGTTGGTCACCGGCGGTGCGCCGCGACATGAACAGATCGCCGTGGATGACCGCCTTCTCCGGCGCGCCGACCGGCAGGGTCTGGCCCGGCTGCTGGGCGGTGTAGATCGCGTGCCCCGGGTTCACCAGCATCGCGTTGACGTCGGAGTAGGCGGTGCCCTCGATGGCTTTGCCCGGGTCGGCGGCCAGCGAGCCGCTGGCGATCAACAGCTGTGCGCGGCTCTGCAGTTGGTTGTCGATGTCGCTGTACAGCGCGGCGGAGATCACGGCGTAGACGGCGAAGGCCATCAGCACCACCACCATGGCCACCATCGACATCGCCAGCAGCATCACCCGCCACCGCAGCGACAACGACGGTGTCGCGCGCAACGGCGGGCGCAGCGGCGGACGCTGGGGCCGGGGGAACCGGATCATCGGTGGACCCGCATCGTCACGGTGGCGTCTCCCGCAGGACGTATCCAACCCCGCGCACGGTGTGGATCAGCCGCGGCTCACCGTCGGCTTCGGTCTTGCGCCGCAGGTAACCGACGTAGACCTCCAGCGCGTTGCCCGAAGTGGGAAAGTCGAATCCCCACACCTCTTCGAGGATGCGGCTGCGGGTCAGCACCCGGCGCGGATTGGCGATCAGCATCTCCAGCAGCGCGAACTCGGTGCGGGTCAGGCTGATTCGGCGCAGGCCGCGGGTGACCTCGCGGGTCACCGGGTCCAGCATCAGGTCGGAGAACGTCATCGCCACGGATTCGGCGTCGTCCTCCGGCTTGGTCCGGCGCAGCAGTGCACGCATCCGGGCTAGCAGTTCTTCCAGGGCGAACGGCTTCGGCAGATAGTCATCGGCGCCGGCGTCGAGCCCGGCGACCCGCTCGGACACCGAATCGCGGGCGGTGAGCACGAGGATGGGGAGATCGTCACCGGTGCTGCGGAGCTGACGGCACACCTCGAGGCCGTCCAGGCGCGGCATCATCACATCGAGGACGAGCGCGTCGGGACGATCGCTGGCGATCAATTCGAGGGCCTCGACCCCGTCATGGGCCAGCTCGACGGAGTAGCCGTTGAAGGATAAGGACCGACGCAGCGATTCGCGCACAGCGCGATCGTCGTCGACGACCAGTATTCGCACGACCCCTAGTTTCGTCCCACCGCCTGAGACGGACCTGAGAGGCGCGCCGGGCGGGGGCTAGCGGCGGTCACAAGCGCGGCGAAGCCGGGCGCCGTGGGCCGCCGCCATTCGCACTAGCGGCGGTCGAGGTCGATCAGACCGAGGCGGGCCGCCTTGAGCAGCCGCCGGGGCACCTTGTGACGCTGACCTGCGACCGTGACACCGACGAGTTCGGTCTTCTCGGCCTTCCACTGCGCGCGCCGGCTACGGGTGTTCGCGCGCGACATTCTGCGCTTGGGTACGGCCATGGTCGGGCCTAACTCCTCGTGTTGCTTCGGTAATTCGACGTGGGACTTGCAGTTCGGCATGTCGCGCGGCGTGGCTGGTGAGCCGAACGGGCGACGATCGCACATCAGGATAGTCGCTGGTCCGCTTGTGGCCAAAATGCACGCCCGCCCGCCGAGTGGCCGCCCGCTGGGCGCGCCAGGGCGGGCGCCTCCAAAGTGGGATCCTTGACGTGACACCGACGGCACCCGCTAACCTACCGGTTGGTTGGTAGGTCCGACCGGTGAATCCCCGAATGGAGGACAGGCATGGCCTCTGCTTCCGGCGCCGCTGGCGCCCTGGGCAGCTCCGGCGCCGTCCGGATTGCGAACTGCTCGGGCTTCTACGGCGACCGGCTGTCGGCCATGCGCGAGATGCTCACCGGCGGCGAAGTCGACTACCTGACCGGCGACTACCTCGCCGAACTCACCATGCTGATCCTGGGCCGCGACCGGATGAAGCATCCCGAGCGCGGCTACGCCAAGACCTTTCTGACCCAGCTCGAGGACTGCCTGGGCGAGGCCCGCGACCGGGGGGTCCGCATCGTCGCCAACGCCGGCGGCCTCAATCCATCCGGGCTGGCCGACGCGATACGCGCGCTGGCGCAGCGGCTGGGCATCGACGCGCGGGTCGCCCACGTGGAGGGTGACGACCTGTTGTCACGTGCCGCCGACCTCGGCCTGGGCAGTCCGTTGACGGCGAACGCCTACCTGGGCGCCTGGGGCATAGTCGACTGCCTGATCGACGGCGCCGACGTCGTCGTCACGGGCCGCGTCACCGACGCCTCGGTGATCGTCGGGGCGGCCGCTGCGCACTTCGGGTGGGGCCGCACCGACTACGACGCGCTCGCCGGCGCGGTGGTCGCGGGCCATGTTATCGAGTGCGGGGTCCAGGCCACCGGCGGTAACTACTCGTTCTTCACCGAGGTTCCCGAGG
>NZ_LZLL01000289.1:0-5949 GCF_001669335.1 Mycobacterium sp. 1245852.3
GCAGCCGCAGGCCGGCCTGGTCCGCGGATTCGAGGTGCCCTCGGTTCGGGCGGAGTTCGGTTCCCTGGGGCACCGGACCGGGATCCGGCTGGATTCGGGCATCGTCGACGGGTTCACGGTCTCGATCCACTACGACCCCATGCTGGCCAAGGTCATCTCCTACGCCCCGACGCGACGCCAGGCCGCGCTGGTGCTCGCCGACGCGCTGGCGCGCGCCCGCGTGCACGGCGTACGCACCAACCGGGACCTTTTGGTGAACGTGCTGCGGCATCCCGCATTCCTCGACGGAGCGACCGACACAGCGTTTTTCGATACCCACGACCTGGCCCGCCTCGCGGCGCCGCTGGGCGATGCCGCGGTGGTCCGACTGTCCGCCATCGCCGCGGCACTCGCCGACGCCGCGCATAACCGGGCCGTGGCGCCGGTGCTGCGCGCCGTTCCCAGCGGCTGGCGCAACCTGCCGTCGGTCTACCAGGTCAGGGACTATCACGACGATGCGGGCGACGAGATCAGGGTCCAATATCGCTTCACCAGAACCGGTTTGACGCTTCCCGACGACCCGTCGGTGCAGCTGGTGTCGGCCACGGCGAAAGCCGTCGTGCTGCGGGTGGACGGCGTCGAGCACGGCTTCTCGGTGCGGCGCTACGATGCCGACGTCTACGTCGATTCCGCGCGCGGGCCGGTGCATTTGACCGCGCAGCCGCGTTTCCCCGAGCCCGGCTCGACCGTCGAAAAGGGCTCGCTGGTGGCGCCGATGCCGGGCAGCGTGATCCGGCTCGGTGCCGCGATCGGCGACACGGTCACCGCCGGCCAGCCGCTGATCTGGCTGGAGGCCATGAAGATGGAACACACCATCGCCGCCCCGGTGGACGGGGTGCTCGCCGAACTCAACGTCAAGACGGGTCAGCAAGTCGAAGTGGGCGCTGTGCTGGCAAGAGTGGAAGCGCCACAATCAGAAGGGGATTCAGCATGACCGACACCAGCTTCATCGAGAGCGAGGAGCGTCAGGCCCTGCGCAAGTCGGTGGCGGCCTGGGCAGCCAACTACGGCAGCGAGTACTACCTACGCAAGGCCCGCGCACAGGAACACACCGACGAATTGTGGTCGGAGGCAGGCAAACTCGGCTTCCTCGGGGTGAACCTGCCGGAGGAGTACGGCGGTGGCGGCGCCGGAATGTACGAGCTGTCGCTGGTCATGGAGGAGATGGCGGCCGCGGGCAGCGCGCTGCTGCTGATGGTGGTCTCGCCCGCCATCAACGGCACCATCATCAGCAAGTTCGGCACCGAGGAGCAGAAGAAGCGCTGGATCCCCGGCATCGCCGATGGGACGCTGACGATGGCGTTCGCCATCACCGAGCCCGACGCCGGCTCTAACTCGCACAAGATCACCACGACCGCCCGCCGGGACGGCAGCGACTGGATCGTGAAGGGCCAGAAGGTCTATATCTCCGGCATCGACCAGGCGCAGGCGGTGCTGGTGGTGGCCCGCACCGAGGAGGCCAAGACCGGCAAGCTGCGCCCCGCACTGTTCGTGGTGCCCACCGACGCGCCCGGCTTCACCTACACCCCGATCGAAATGGAACTGATCAGCCCCGAACGGCAGTTCCAGGTCTTCCTCGACGACGTGCGGCTGCCTAGCGACGCACTCGTCGGCGCCGAAGATGCCGCCATTGCACAGCTTTTCGCCGGCCTGAACCCCGAACGGATCATGGGCGCGGCGAGCTCCGTCGGGATGGGACGGTACGCGCTGGGCCGGGCCGCCGAATACGTCAAAACCCGGCAGGTGTGGGGCACGCCGATCGGCGCGCACCAGGGGCTGTCCCACCCGTTGGCGCAGTGCCACATCGAGGTCGAACTGGCCAAGCTGATGCTGCAGAAGGCCGCCACCCTCTATGACTCCGGCAATGACATGGGCGCGGCCGAGGCCGCGAACATGGCCAAATACGCTGCGGCCGAAGCCGCCACGCGCTCGGTGGATCAGGCGGTGCAGTCACTGGGCGGCAACGGACTGACCAAGGAGTACGGCCTGGCCGCCATGCTGGCCTCGGCCCGGCTGGGCCGCATCGCCCCGGTCAGCCGTGAGATGGTGCTGAACTTCGTCGCGCAGACATCGCTGGGCCTGCCCCGAAGCTACTGATGGACCCCGTCGTCGAATACGCCGGACCCGCCGACACGGGCGGACCTTACGCGCGGCTGACCCTGAATTCACCGCACAACCGCAACGCGCTGTCCACCACACTGGTCAACCAATTGCACCAGGGGTTGCGCGACGCCTCGGCAGACCCGGCGGTACGGACCGTGGTGCTGGGCCACACCGGTGGAACCTTCTGTGCCGGTGCGGATTTGAGTGAGTCCGGCGGGGGCGATCCCTTCAGCATGGCGGTGGCCCGCGCCCGGGAGATGGTCGCCTTGATGCGGGCCATCGTCTCCTCGCCGCTGCCGGTGATCGCCGCCATCGACGGGCACGTCCGCGCGGGCGGCTTCGGCCTGGTGGGCGCCTGCGATATCGCGGTCGCGGGTCCGCGCAGTACCTTCGCGCTCACCGAGGCCCGCATCGGCGTCGCCCCGGCGATCATCTCGTTGACGCTGCTGCCGAAGCTGTCGGCGCGGGCCGCGGCGCGCTACTACCTGACCGGCGAGAAGTTCGGCGCCGTCCAGGCGGCCGAGATCGGACTGATCACCGTTGCCGCCGACGACGTCGACGCCGCGGTCGACGAACTGGTCTCCGATATCGGCCGTGGTTCGCCCCAGGGCCTCGCGGCATCCAAGGCGCTGACCACGACCGGGGTGCTGGAAGGGTTCGACCGCGACGCCGAACGGCTCGCCGAGGAGTCCGCACGGCTGTTCGTGTCCGACGAGGCCCGCGAAGGCATGCTGGCGTTTCTGGAGAAGCGCGCGCCCAATTGGACGAGTTAGCCAGCCGGGAAGTTAGCCAGATGTCAAACAAAGGGTCCGGCCGAACGGTCGGCAGTGCGGCGCGGGCCGGCGCAAGGTTGCAGTTTAGCCAATCCTCTTGCAGCAAAAGCTGTACGTCGTAGGCTCGTGGGTGATGAGCAACTCAACGCAACGGGATGCGGAGGACACGCGCGGCGAGCCGTCGCGCGCGGCTGATACCGACCGCATCCAGATTGCCCAGTTGCTTGCGTATGCGGCCGAACAGGGGCGCCTGCAGCTCAACGACTACGAAGACCGTTTGACCAGGGCCTATGCGGCCACGACGTACGAGGAACTGGATCAATTGCGGGCCGATCTGCCGGGGGCTCCGATCAGCCCGCGCCGCGGCGGCAAGCCCAATCCGGCGCCCTCGACGCTACTGCTGGCCTTGATGAGCGGCTTCGAGCGCCGCGGCCGGTGGAACGTTCCGAAGAAGCTCACCACCTTCACCCTGTGGGGCAGCGGGGTGGTCGATCTGCGCTACGCCGACTTCACCTCGACCGAGGTCGACATCCATGCGATGTCGATCATGGGCGTGCAAAACATTTTGCTGCCGCCCGAAGTCAACGTCGAGGTGCACGGCCGCGGCGTGATGGGAAACTTCGACCGCGTGGTGGACGGACAGGGCACGCCCGGCGCGCCGACCGTGCACATTCGCGGCTTCTCACTGTGGGGCGGTGTGGGGATCATCCGCAAGCCCCGACGGCCACGCGGCTAGCCGTAGCCCTCAGCCGGGCACGTAATCGAACGTGTCGGGGTTGGGCCCGTTGCGTCCGGCCTCGCCCTGGTCCAGCGTCGAGATCGCGTCCATGTCGGAGTCGTCCAGTTCGAAGTCGAACAACTGGAAATTCTCCTTGACCCGCTCCGGTGTCACCGACTTCGGGAAGACGATGTCGCCGCGCTGGATGTGCCAGCGCAGCACCACCTGCGCCGCCGACTTGCCGCGGGCCTGCGCGACGCGGTTGATCACCGGATCGTCGAGCACCTTGCCCTGCGCGATGGGCGCCCATGCCTCGGTGGCGATGCCATGCTCGCGTCCGTACGCCCGGACCTGTTCGTTGCCGAAGTACGGATGCACCTCGATCTGGTTGACCGACGGCACGGTGTCGGTTTCGGCTGCGAGCCGATCCAGATGTGCGACTTGGAAATTGGACACACCGATGCTGCGGGCGCGTCCGTCCCGCGCGAACTCTTCGAAGACCTTCCACGTCGACACGAAGTCGCCGTCGTAGAGGGTGGGCAGCGGCCAGTGGATGAGGAACAGGTCGACGTAGTCCGAATCCAGCTTCTTCAGCGTCTCGTCGAAGGCGCGGCGCGCGTCGTCGGGTTTGTGAAATCCATTGTTGAGCTTGCTGGTGACGAAGACCTCACCGCGGTCCAGGCCCGCGTCGCGGATGCCCTGCGCCACTTCCTTTTCGTTGCCGTACATTTCGGCCGTGTCGATGTGACGGTATCCGATCTCGAGCGCCGTCTTCACCGCCGCGGCGGTCTCGTCGGGCTTGATCTGGAACACCCCGAAACCCAGCTGCGGAATGCTGACGCCGTCGTTGAGTTCGATCGTGGGAACCTGGCTCATTACGTCTCCTCCTTCTCCAAATCCTGTACCCCGTCGAGAAAACACCAATCCCCCATCGGCATTGCCACGCAGGCCCGGGTTAACGGCGGCGTGACCGCAGGTAGTCGCCGACCACGGCCGCTCCCAGTCCGTCGAGATCGGGCACCACGACCCGTCCCTCGACACGTCGGGCGACCTGGTCGATGAACCGGGCCAGGCCCGGGTCGCTGCCCAGCCGGAAGATGGTGATCTGGGCGCCCAGGCGGGCCATCTCGTCGAAGCCGCGCACGGTATGGGCGATGGTCCGAGGGTGCGGTGGGTAATCAAAAAACACAGCAGAACCGCCGTCACCGTCGAAGTCCTCCAGGTGCGCGGTCGGCTCCCCGTCGGTCACCACCAGCACGACGGGCTGCGCGTTGGGATGCCGACGCAGATGGCGCCCCGCCAACGCCAACGCGTGGTGCAGGTTGGTGCCCTGCTCGTAGACCCCTTCCAGACCGGTGAGCTCGGCGGCGGTCACCGTCCGCGCGTAGCGGCCAAAGGCGATGATCTGCAAGGCATCCGAACGAAATCGCGTGCACACCAGGTGGTTGAGTGCCAGCGCCGTTTGCTTCATGGGCAGCCAGCGATTCTCCATCACCATGGAGAACGAGGTGTCGACCAGCAGCGCGACCGCGGCCTGGGTCCGCGTCTCGGTCTCGGAGACTTCGACGTCGTCGACGGTGATTTTCAACCGCGCGTCGGGTCCGTCCAGGGTGGCGGTTCCCGATTGCCGCAGAACGGCATTGGTCAATGTGCGGGAGATGTTCCACGGCTCGGTGTCACCGAACTGCCAGGGCCGAGTGGCCCCGGTGAGTTCGCCCGCCGCGCCCGCGCGCCGGTGGTCGCGCTCACCGCGTCGCCCGGAAAGCTGTTGCGCCACATCGCGTAGCGCCGTCTCACCGAGCCGGCGCATCGCCTTCGGCGACAGCCGCCACTGCCCGTCGGAACCGCGGTCCAAGAAGCCCTGATTGACCAGTGCGCGTTCCAATTCGGCGAGCGTTCGGGCGTCGACGGCCGCCTGGTCGCCGAGCTGACGGGCCAGCGCGTCGAGGTCGACGTCGTCCATGGTCGCGCCCGGATAGCTCTGCGAGAGCTGCTCGGCCAGTTGCTCCAGCTCGGCGATGTCGGACAGCGCCTGGGTGCCCTCGCCCATCCCGAACGGGTTGTCACCGGAGAACTGCTCGGAGCCGCTCCAGTCCTCGCCCGGTCGCGCCGCCTGCAGGTGCGCATCGAGCCGGTTCAGCGCCTGCATCAAGGCGGGCGAGCCAAAAGCCTGCTGCGCCAGGGCATCCAGCTCCGCGCGCTGCTCGGCGCTCAGGCTGTTGCGGAACCGCTGCGCGGCGGCGGCGCGCTTGGCCAGCGAGTCCAGCAACTCGTCGACGTTGCGCGGGTTCTCCGGAAAGAACTCGCCGTGCTTGT